>CAJCHM010000091.1 GCA_903970255.1 Acidobacteriota bacterium | reverse complement strand
TCGTAAATGACTCGTTGTGGTGATTCCACTGACACACCCTAACACCCTAAGGATCACAAACAATCACATGTACCGGTCTAAGACCCATAACCTGATACCATGACCGCTTTTAGAACTGTGTTTAAAAATCACCTACTTACGGAGGAAACATTCCTACGGCAAAACATACGCTTTGCATTAATGATTTTACACGTCTGAGTATTTTTCTCCACTACTATTAATTACTCTCTCCTGTAAGAGGGCGTCTTTTCGCCGGTCTCTGCCGGTTAGCTTCGGCACACCCAAGATGCTGGGTGCCATCCAGTTCTATTGCAAGCTGGGTGTCAGCGCATAGGGGAGATCCACTTCCTTGCGGCGCCGTCAAATGCAATGGCTAAAGTCCGGATGATGTAATATATTTAAATTTAGTGACTTACAGATTAATAGTGAAGTCTTATTCATGACCATGTTACCATAACTATAGTAATGAGGATGTGTAAAATGACTGAATATATGAAGGCGGGACAATTTAAGGCAGAATGCCTTAAGGTAATGGATCGTGTGAAACGTACGCGCAGGAAAATCATCATCACAAAGCACAATATTCCGGTAGCGCAGCTGATTCCAGTGGAAGAGGGTGAGGTTGCTGCTTTTGGTAGGTTAAAAGGAACGATCCATTTTAAAGGTGATATTACAGCGCCTGTTGATGAGGTTTGGGATGCCAATCGTTAAGAGTTTGAAGCAACATAAGTTAGTTCTAGATACCCATGTTTGGCTTTGGGCAATGACCGGCGACATGTCATTAACTTTGAGTTTTCGTAAAGCCTTCGAACATGCATTGAAAATCCACCATGTTTTGATTTCTCCAATATCGATTTGGGAAATAGGAATGTTGGTAGCAAAAAATCGCATTCAAATCGATATGGACTCACAAGAATGGATAGATCAGGCCCTAGACATTCCTGGGATAAAACTTTCGGCAATAACTCCTCGTATAGCTATCCAAAGCACTCGTTTACCAGGGATCATTCATGGTGATCCGGCCGATCGTATCTTGATTGCAACTGCACATGAAGAAAATGCTGTGTTGATTACATGCGATGGGAAACTTTTAGAATATGGCAAAGACAAATATGTAAATGTTTATAATCCTTGCCAATGAGGGACGCATTCTAAAATTGTATTGGCTCAGTTTCTGCAGAGGTTATTGGAAAAAGGCTTCGAGGAATCGGCGGTTACGCTTGTAAACGCTGCTATGGGTGGTTTCCCATGTCCCAGTCTTGACCATGAAGCCAACTGTGGCAGTGGCTCAAATGACTGCCTTGTTATACCCCGATGCTACTTCAAACGCACCTGTAATTTTTGTTTTTAATGGCCCCCTTTTCTCTTCCTACTTCGAATAATGTCCCTGTTTGTGGAAAGGAAAAATGGTCGCGTTAAAACAAAAATTACAGGTGCGTTTGAAGTAGCACCGGTATATAAAGAATATAAGTCTGAGGCCAGGGCTCGCAACAGCGGTTAACTTGCGGCCTGCTGGCTTTCATTAAATACGAACGCTCTTAGATCTTGCGTTGATAGAAAATTCTAATCCAACCGCACCTAGGACAGCAAGCAGATTGAAAAATCGAGGATTGCCTCTCATAGAAAGAGTGCGATATAAATTCTCCCTGTTTAAATCTGCCTCTTCAGCCAACCAACCCATTCCTCCTTTTGCTTCAGCAATATCGCGTAAAGCTAATAGAAATACGTGAGGATCATCATCTTGAAGGGCTGCATTGAGATAAGCGGCAGCCTCTTTAGGTTTTTGAAGCTGCTTCAGAAGATGTTCTTTATAATTCTTTGTTTTAACCATATTTTTTACTTCTTTTTGACCGAGTTTTTGTAAGCCTGTCAATATTCCTTGGCCTTTTTAATATTACGTTCTTGAGATCTCTTATCTCCTCCGCACAAAATAATGACAACAGTTTCTTTTATTTTACCGAAATAGACCCGGTAACCAGGGCCTAAGTGAATTCGAAGTTCATACAGGCCAGATGTTCCTTTTATTGGTTCACAATCCCCAAAGTTTCCAAGTCGAACTCGGTTAATTCGAATTCTGGCAGTTGCCCTGGCTGTAGTATCAAGTTTCTCTTCCCATTCTAAATAGGGAGAGTTCCCATTAGCTGTTTCAAGATATAAGACTTCGATATTCATACATGAATTGTAGCATATGCGCTACAAAAAAACAACTTTAACTTTGATGGTTATTGGAAAAAGGCTTCGAGGAATCGGCGGTTACGCTTGTAAACGCTGCTATGGGTGGTTTCCCATGTCCCAGTCTTGACCATGAAGCCAACTGTGGCAATGGCTCTATTCAAACGCAAGAGCGGCATCAGGTGAGTGTAATCGGGAACGGGGCGTATGCTTGCATAACCTGCTAAAAAAGATTTTTTGCTGGTGGGATTGACAGGCCATTCCCTGTGTTCCATAGGGCAAAAGTCGTCTTCGGCAAAGCTTGCGCGAGCAGAGGCCCAATCGATAATTTTTGGAAATTTGCCATTGTGAATCATCAGATTGCCTGGCCGAAAATCGCGGTGGATCATGCAAGGGCCATCTACTGTAGTCAGGAGATCGACATGGGTATCATAATAGCTGTGGCACTGTTCAAGCAGTGGTTTGGGCAAGTGATCGCTGCACTCGGCAAAGCCCTCTTCGAACTTCTGGGTAAAATAGGTTCGTGGGTCAGGGCTTAAATCTTGTGGTTCTATAATGTCGCCATAGCCGGCAGTGCGGTTGAGATGGATGCGTGCAAGCAGTGAGCCAATTTCGAAGCTTAAGGTATCGGTCAAGTCTGTTATTTTAAGCAGCGCGCCGGGGAGGCACTCCATCAAGATAGCTCCGTGGATCTCATTTTCTGGCTCAACAAGCTGGATAATGCGGGGTACGGGTAATGTACCGGCAAAGTAGTTAAGAAAATATACCTCGCGTAAGTAGTCTTTGGGGCGGGTAGATATTTTTAAAATGAGCTGCGTGCCATTGGGTTGTGTGATTTGATAGACGATTGCAACGATTGCATCCTCATGGTCTATGCGTGAAAAGGTGGCATTGGGGAGATTTAGGCGCTGTTGATACAAAGGGATGAGAGGATCCATTGGTTGCCGCTGGGTGGTCGAAGGTCAGAAGGGGAGTATCATAGGCGTTAGTTGGGGTTTTTTGCTATAAAAAGTGGATCCATGGCCATGCGCACGAATCCACTCTAAGTGGTTACTTTGTTAAAGTGATACCTTCTATTGTTAGCTGCAATGCTTTGTTCCGAAGGAGGTTGAATGCATGTGGATCGATCTCGCCGAGCAATTCTTCCCAGCGACCCTCTTTCATAAATACAAGTCCGCCCCAATTGAAATCGCTATTTTTAATCATCTCTTTTTCTTTCATGATAAAGTAGAAATTTTGATAGATTGTTTGCACTAAGGGATGATTTTTAAGGATGTGCCACTCTTCATCTTTCAAAAACTGAAATTGAGTACCGTGTTTTGGATTGCCCTTTAATAACAAGGTAATTAATGATCTTCTATCTTCAAAAGAGGTGTTATTTTTTGCCTTGGATGGTACAAGTAGGTCAATCATGCCTGCTTCATCAAGGAGCTCCTCTTCTTCGCTAAGAATATCAACCTCTTCTTCGATAAGCACATTAGTATTCACTTCTTCTTGATTAAACTTGATTGGGGTATAAGGCAGAAGCTTTTCTTGGTTCGATTTCAAGGAATCAAGATCTAAAAAGTCGTACAATTTTTCGATGATTAATGGAGCATTGCAGCTTCCAGATGCTTCGTTTTTTTGTACTAAATCTATTTCTGAAAAATTACAACTTAGGTCTGCGTTGTTCTGGTTTAAATCTACCTCTTCAGTAAAAAGTCCTTTTGTAAGTGGAATGAGCTCCATCAAATAAGGGATAAATTTTAAAGTGTATTCCATTTTGTAAATATCGATATCTTTGATCATATGTTGATTTGCACTAGATTCCATGAAATAGCTTTCTAAGCGCTTCAATGTTTCTTGATATTGTTGGCCCGTTAGAGAAAGTAAACCGGTGCTTGCATTGACATATTTGGAGAGTGATTTGAGACTGTCGCCAGGATTCTCATTGATGACAAAATTTCCTAATGAAGAAAGTGCGTTATTGTAGTTTTTGAAGTATTCATTTTCCGCGTATTTGTTTCCAAATCCATTATTGCTGGCTTTAATTATTAATTCCAAACTACTGCGAAGTTCTTGAAAGTTTTTGGATTTTGACAATAAAACATCTGCATTCTTAAGGGTATTTGTAATCTCATCAATAATTGTTAACTCGGTGCAGCTTCCTGCATCAAAAGTTATGCTTTTAAATTCCTCGTTTCTCAGTTGCAATGTATTTAGCTCTGTAATTTGTTCGTTATTATTATTGATAATTAATCTGTTCTCTTTGATTTTTGAGCTAATTAATCTGCTTGAAACCTGTAAAACAACTTTTTCAATTAATTCATCAACCGAATTCCATTTACATGGTGGAAGATCGGATTTCTCAGCATGGATTTTGAGACATTCTAAAAGCTCAAGCGGTGAAGAAGTGATTAAGCTTTTTTCTAAAATAGCAATTATATTTTTTGTTTTGTTAGCATCGAAATATAAATTATCTTTATCAGTAAATAGAACTAGCAGGGTAGTTATAAATTCTTTTAAACTGAGAGAATTTTTGCTGTTTTTAATTTTTTCAATAAACTGGCATAGGTATTTATTTTTTCCTTCAATAGTCTTGTTGTTGTTATGTAAAAAATCTAATTCTTTTTTTAATCTATCTTCAGATTCATTAACTTTATTAATTTTGAATTCTTTGCTCAGTTCAGTTTTAGGCTGTTCGACGTGAATGTACTCTAATAAATGTTTTCTCGCTTCTGTGATCTTATTTATGACTGTAGTTATTGGATAGGAGAACATGGATGAATAAAAATATTTTTTGTTCGATGCTTCATCACTGATGAGCAGGACACCGGTTTCTTTTTCTGTAAATATTTCATTTGCATTTTTTGTATTTAGAATCTTGTCCAATTCTTTGTTTAATAGAATCAGCTCAGTAGTATTTAGTTTCCCAATTCGGCTCTCAAAGGATTTTATCTTGTTTTTTCCATCTATTCCTTTGAAGTCTGCCATTGGCGAAACGATGATTTTTGTTAACAGTCTTTCTTGCAATGTAATATCGTTCATAATTTACCATTCCTTTTAATTTATTATTATTTCATACATTATTATAATAAACATGTGAATTTAATATAAGTAAAATAAAACGATTTACTTGGCGCAGTTTTAAAATTAAATTTTAATAAAAATTATTAAAATTTTTACTTTAGATCTATCGTTCAAGGATTAGGGTGACTGGTCCGTCATTAACTAGAGACACTTTCATATCGGCTCCAAAAATTCCAGTTTCAACAGAGATGCCGCCTTTAGTGACTTCTTGAATAAATAGCTCATAGAGTTGCTTGGCCATGGCAGGGGGTGCTGCTTGTGTAAATGAAGGGCGTCTGCCATCGCTGCAGTCTGCATAGAGCGTAAACTGGGAAATAATCAGAGCAGATCCTTTTTTATCGATCAAAGATTGGTTAATTTTTCCTTGTTCATCCTCAAAGATGCGCAGGTGAATGAGCTTATGGGCCAGCCAGGCTGCTTGAGATGCTGTGTCGCTATGAGTGATGCCGATGAAGACAAGGACACCGAATTGAATTGCACCTACGACTTTGTTATCGACCTCGACGCTTGCTTGAGTCACTCTCTGGATGAGGATTTTCATTATTATTATGTCCTTGCAAATCTAGTCCATCGACTATATAGAGAAGAAGTTGCAACATATCCTTATTTTCACTGGAGTTTGGACTAAATTTGGCCTGCAGATGACGGCTGCGACTTCATCAGATCTAACTTCCTCCTCATCAATAGCTAGCGCTATTGACTTCGTCGGTCAGTTAGATCTGATTTTGTCTCGCTCGTCCCTGCAGGCCAAAT
>CAJCHM010000090.1 GCA_903970255.1 Acidobacteriota bacterium | reverse complement strand
AATGGGAATTATTTAAAAATAATTATAATTATATTTAAAATAAATAGTTAAAATTAGTATAATAAAGGAACGGACAAAAAAAGCGCAATCAGCCGCAGTTGCATAAACCATGAACTGCGGTTCGATTGAAAGTGTTTTTTTTGCCAATACGACATTTCTATTTTGCTGGTTACTACGACATTTCAATTTTGCGCTAACATTGTTAAAATATTTTATTAGTTTAAAAATTTAAATTAATATACAGAATTTATTTTTAATTATAAGATGACACTAATACTTAATTAGATACTGGCGGGGACAAAAAAGAGGCATCGGGAACAATGATGAGGCTGGGGTCGACCCGCGCTTTTAAGATCTCTTGTATGGCATTTAGCGTGGCGCCGGTTGCAGAATGACAAGTTGTACATGCCCCTTCATAGGCGATAATCAGCTCTCTATCATCGATGAGGTCCAGAATTTGAACTCCCCCTGCATCAAGCTCGATATACGGGCGGATCTCTGTTGCAATCACCTCTTCAATGACAGCGATCTTTTGCTCTCTACTCAATAGTTTCCAGCCGGGATACCCTTCCCCCGACACCCCTTTTGCATCCACTGGACTGGGAACATAGGCTTCAGCAAAGGGGATATCCAAACATTGCTCGGATGCCATTTCGATGGCATCGAGGACAAGATTGAGATGAGCAAAAGTCTCTTCCGGAAAAGCTGGCAGATCTCCTTTATCGCGCACTTGTCGGTCGATGAGATCAGCGGTGAGTTTTCGCGCCTGATCGTAATTTTTTCGGATGAGGAGCTCACAAGCAGCCTCCGCAGCGCCGATGAGCGCCGATTGTCCAAACACCTGAAATCTAGCATCGGCAATCACCCCATCGGTTTCATCGATCAGAAGATAAAGGGCAACAGAATTACCATCCTGAATATCTCCTTTAGAGCCGATCACAAGACGCACCCCCTTCTGCTTGGCTTGCATTGGTGTGAAAAAACCGCCGTGGCGAGGATTTTCGATCTTTGATGCCAGTTTTTTGCTATAGCGCGCCCAGGGGAATGAAAGAGTAAATTTGCGATGGCTCATGAGATCTCCTCCACAAATTTTTGAGAGAGTCCTTTCAACTTCTGAACACTCTCGACAATCGTTCTAATTGCGTAATCGATCTCTTCTTCTTTTGTCTCAAAGGATAAAGAGAAGCTCAATGCACACTGGGCTAATAACTCATCTACGCCCGACGCAACAAGGACATGGGATAACTTTTGACAATGTCCCCCTCCAATTGTTGCATAGACCCCTTTCCGGTTTAAGAGGAACAAAAGAGCATCGCTAATCACACCGGGAAAAGCAATGGCTGTGCAGTTAGGCAACCTTTCGACATGCTGGAAAAAGATTTCTGCCTCAGGAACCCCCTCTTTAATTCCCCTTTCAAACTTGTCGCGCAACCGAGCGGTTTCAAGACAGACATGATCAAATAGCTGGCTTCCTTCACTGAGAGCCTCAGATAATGCTGCCATGCCAGGTAGAGAAACTCCCATCATCAAGGAGAGAGGAGGACTAAGAGGGGTCTTTCCTTTGACAATCAGTCCAGCCGTACCCTTAGGGGAGTGTAAAATGGATCCGTCAAAGGTCATAAAATCTACTCCCAAATCCTCAAAACGGAAATGAAGCTTACCAGTGACATAACTTGCATCGACATGGAGGCAAATCCCTTTCGTACGACAAACCTCGGCTATATCCGCAAGGGGATGGATCACGCCGGTGAGCCCATTTGCCCAAGAGATGGATAGTAGTGAAGTGCGCACTCCAATGGCATCCTCAAGAGTCGCTTTTGTGAGTTGTCCTTGAGCATTAACAGGGAGGATTTTACCGTGGCATCCCATCTCTTCAAGGCGCTTTAGCGACATAAGAGAGGCTGCCTCTTCAATATTTGTCGTGAGAATATGATTTTTACCCGTATTGCGAATACTATCGAAATAATGGGTCAAGTAGAGGTGTGCAATTGCATCAATACCGGAATGAAAAAAATAAAATCGATCCTCTGAACTGCCTCCGAGGGATTCTAAAATCAAATCCATCGCTTTATTTAATGCAGGAAAGAGATCCTGTCCCATTTGATGCGGCGCTGTCTGCGTCCCCCAGTGCTCCTTGAAAAAGGGAAGCATCGCCTCGATAGAGGAGGGAAATGGACGAGTTGCCGTATGGTGATCGAGATAAACCCTAGACATCTCTGCTCCACTTCTCACCGCAGAAAGTATAGAGAATAGGCTCTCCTGTGGCAATTTCCAATTTAACGACTTGAGTGTGGGATAATTCATCTAAAAACATGACAATGGAGCGCAACGAGTTGCCATGGGCAGAGATAAAGACATTTTGCCCTTTTTTTAACACAGGTAAAATCTTCTCTTGGAAATAAGGAATTGTGCGCGCTGCAGTCATTTCCAAGCTCTCCCCTTCTGGGGGTGCTTGATCAAAACTTCTGCGCCAGATTTGCACTTGCTCCTCACCAAACTTGTCCATCGTTTCTCTTTTGTTGAGCCCTTGCAATTTTCCGTACATCCGTTCATTTAATTCCCAAGCGCAATAAACAGGCACGCAGTTCATCGTGGCAGACTGACTATAAACATGAGACCACTCTTCAAGCTTTCCCTCATGAGGATGTTGAACACAAGGGACTTTTTTGCTGCTGTGGTAGGCCATTGCAAGCATTGCAGTCATTTGAGCCCGAATCAAAGATGAGGTAAAAATCACATCGATGGGCACGTGTGCAATTTTCTTCCCCCCCTCTATCGCCTCTTCGATCCCTTTTAGACTAAGAGGGATGTCCACCCAGCCCGTGAATAAGTTTAATCGATTCCACTCCGATTCTCCGTGGCGCATCAAAATTAATTTTGCAGATTTTTGCGACATAACAACTCCCAGTTTGTCAGAGAGGCACCTGCCTCACAAATTCCATTTTACCTTGAATGGGGAAATAGCAAAACCAAAGAATGATTTTAAAGTTAAATATTCACATACCTGGAGTTTGGACTAAATTTGGCCTGCAGGGACGAGCGAGACAAAATCAGATCTAACTGACCGACGAAGTCAATAGCGCTAGCTATTGATGAGGAGGAAGTTAGATCTGATGAAGTCGCAGCCGTCATCTGCAGGCCAAAT
>CAJCHM010000089.1 GCA_903970255.1 Acidobacteriota bacterium | reverse complement strand
ATTTGGCCTGCAGATGACGGCTGCGACTTCATCAGATCTAACTTCCTCCTCATCAATAGCTAGCGCTATTGACTTCGTCGGTCAGTTAGATCTGATTTTGTCTCGCTCGTCCCTGCAGGCCAAATTTAGTCCAAACTCCAGTTTGTAACGAAATATGAGTAAAAAGACTGAGAATCAATGATTTGCACCCTTTGCCCCTCTGCTTACGAGATATTTTCTCTTTAAGTATTGTAATTTAGCAGAAAATCAGATAAAATGAAGTTATATTGAGAGAAATTATCTCACAAAGGAGTCTTCACATGCTGATTCGATTTTCAATTGAAAATTGGATGTCATTCCAAGCCAAAGCAACTTTTTCGCTGATAGCTAGTCGTGAGCGTCAGCATGCAGAGCGCATTCCTGAAATAACCAAACTAAAACTGGGAATTCTGCCTGTGGCGGCTGTATATGGCGGAAATGCATCCGGAAAAACCAATCTTTTTAAGGCCTTGCACTTTGCAAAAGGGCTGATCGTGAAGGGGACACAGCCCTACAGTCTCATTGCTGTGGATGGTTTTAGGCTTGGAAATGCACAAAAAATCGAACAACCAGCCCATTTTGAGTTTGAACTGCTAATCGAAGAGATGGTTTATGGATTTAGCTTCTCTGTTAATCGTAGAACTATAATAGAGGAAAAACTGGTTCGTATTTCTGGTAATAGCGAAAAGACGCTCTACCATCGAGTGTCTGGGGAACCTAATTTCGATTCATCTTTAAAGAGTGACCAATCACTCCAGTTTGCTTTTAAAGGCACTCGTGACAATCAACTTTTCCTAACTAATTCAGTTTCTCAAAAAATAGACACATTCAAGCCGGTATACGATTGGTTTAAAGATACATTAGAACTCATTGCACCCGATTCAAGATTCGAACTTTTTGAGCAATTTTTAGATGAAGGACACCCTTTATATGCGACGATGAATAAAATATTGTCCCAATTAGACACCGGGATATCTCATCTTGGGGGTGAGGAAATTCCTTTTGAAAACTTACCATTGCCTGAACCATTAAAAATAAAATTAAGAGAAGAGTTGGCCGAAGATGCTACTGTCAGGCTATTAGCTGAACCTGGAAACGAGCGTTTTGTCGTCACTCGAAAGAATGGCGAACTTATCTCAAAGAAGCTGGTTACCTATCATTTAAATTCTGATGGAGTAGAAACGAAATTTGATGTCAGGCAAGAGTCAGATGGTTCTCAACGAGTCATCGATCTCCTTCCTGCTTTTTTAGAAATATCTGCAGCTCAATCCAAAAAAGTCTATGTGATCGATGAGATAGATAGAAGTTTGCATACACTGCTCATCAGGCGCCTTATTGAAGGATATCTTTCAAAGTGTTCCCATGATAGTCGTTCTCAGTTACTATTTACCACGCACAACGTATTATTAATGGATCAGGATCTATTGCGCCGAGATGAAATGTGGGTTGCAGAGCGGAATGCGGCAGGAGGTTCTAGTTTGCTCTCTTTCAGCGAATACAAAGATGTGCGATATGACAAAGACATTCGAAAAAGCTATCTGCAAGGACGTTTAGGAGGCATTCCCCGCATTCTTCTACAATCTCCGATAGAAGGAAGTAACTAATGCCGAAAAAGCTGCGCACTTTTCAAAGACCTCTGGGACAGCTTCGATATAAAAAACTATTTGTGATCTCAGTAGAAGGTTCAAAAACCGAACCTCAATATTTTGCCATTTTTAATCAGCCCCAATCGATTATCAAAGTAAAATGCCTTAAGAGGCCGCTAACAGAAAGCTCGCCGACTCAGGTGCTCAAGAAGATGCGTAGTTATTTGCGAAAAGAGTCTTTAAAAAAGACGGATGAGGCATGGATTGTTGTAGACAAGGATGATTGGACACAGGATCAGCTTAGAGAGCTTTTGCAGTGGGCAAAGACAAGCGAGTACCATGGCTTTGCTCTTAGTAATCCAAGCTTTGAATATTGGCTTTTACTCCATTTTGAAGAAGGAAAAGGAATTGTGAATGCTCAGGAATGTCTGACTTGCCTAAAACGGTATTTGCCCAATTATAAAAAAGATATCGATAGCAAAAAAATCACGCCGGAACTCATTGCTAAAGCAATTAGAAGGGCAAAGCAACGGGATGCTAATCGATCCAATGACTTGCCACAAATGTGCAGCACAACCGTCTACAAGCTAGTAGAAAAAATCATGGGTCATAAATAAAAGAAGGAGCCCATGGAGGCTTGGATTCAAAAATCTAACGCAACTGGATTGCATGAAAAGATAAATTTTATATAGTCTGGTTGCATTATATTTTTGAATACAGAAAGGTTAAGAATTTATTTAATCGTTTGCAGGGGGCAATTTTTCCAGAGAGCGCCAGCAGCCAGGGGGAATGCTCTCTGCGAAAATTGCCCCCTGCAATGGCGCACAAGTCCAGTTGAACCTATGACATAAAATCACCGCGCTGTATAACGGGGGAATGAAGTTCAAACTGATCACACCCAATGCTCCCGAGTATGTAGCAGAGCGCTATCTTCGCTGGGAAATCCTTGCTAAACCCTATGGCATGCCTCCCGGTTCTGAGGCACAACAGGAAGAAATGCAGAGCTTGCATTTGATTGCACTCGATGGGAAGAAACTTGTCGGTTGTATCTGTTTCAATGCTGAAGGCTCTCACAGCGGCCGGATCTTTGCAATGGCTGTCAGCGAAGAATATCAGGGGCGCGCATTCGGACGCAAACTTGTACAAGCGTTGGAAGAGCAGCTGATCCTGCGCAACATTTGTGATGTGTACCTTTATACAAGACCTGAGGGGGAAGAATTTTACGCACGATTGGGTTACCTCCCTGCGGGCGATGGGATTGTCCAAATGGGGGTTTTACAAAAAATGATGAAAAAAAATTTACGAGTAGATCATGTCCTCAAGCCTTAAAGGAGTTGAGCGCTGCAGCGCTTATTTGTTCTATGTCGTGATCGTAGCTGCTTTCGGAGGTTTTTTATACGGTTATCATACTGGAGTCATTGCAGGAGCGCTTGTATTTCTTACCCCCTTTTTTCATTTGAGCACCATTGAGCAGGGGATGGTGGTCAGCATCCTTCTTGTCGGGGGGATATTTGGAGCTCTCCTTGCAGGAACCTTAGCGGATAAGATCGGACGCAAACGCACGATTGCACTCACATTGACCTTGTTTATCATGGGAGCTCTCATCATCTCCTTGTGCAATTCCTATGAATGGCTGCTCATAGGAAGATTTGTCACAGGCGTTGGCGTTGGCATTATTTCAGTCGCAGCTCCCATTTATCTTGCCGAAGTATCTCCTCCCCATTACCGCGGATCCTTTGTTTCTCTATTTCAACTTGCTATTGCCTCAGGGATTTTATTGAGTTTCATTGTGAACTCTATTTTTGCCTCTGATGGCAATTGGCGTTGGATGTTTGCTGTGGGGTGTTTTCCTGCATTGCTTCAGATGTTTGCTGTTTTTTTTCTTCCGGAGACACCCTCTTGGCTCTTTAGACACGGTTTAGAAAAGCATGCGATAGAGACGTTAAAAAAGCTGCGCAAGGACACACATTGGTTGAGTCAAATCGATGCGATGAAAACCGCTGCTTCTTTGCATAAAAGCGGTTCATGGAAATCGGTTCTCTCTCCCAAACTGCGCGCTATTTTGATCATCGGGCTGATTTTGAGCGCACTCCAGCAGATTACAGGGATCAATACTGTGTTTTTTTATGCCCCTAAGATTTTTGAATCAGCTGGGTTTACATCTTCCCATGCAGCCATCACAGCAACGCTTGGCATCGGCATCATTAATGTCTTTATTACCGCCTTTTCCGTTTGGCTCCTAGATAAGATGGGCAGGCGCCAACTGCTGCTCATCGGCGCTGCGGGGATGGGAGCAAGTCTTGCCTTCCTCTCCTATGCTTTCTTTGCTAACTCATCTTCCCTCGGTATGATTTCAACCGTAAGTTTAATTGCCTATGTTGCTTTTTTTGCTATCGGGCTTGGGCCTGTCACTTGGGTGATTCTCTCTGAAATCTACCCACTTAAAATACGCGCTAAGGCGATGACAATTGCCATTTTCATCAACTGGTTATGCAACTATATCGTTTCTCTAACATTTCTTAATCTCGTCAATCAACTAGGTTCTTCGGGGACATTTCTGCTCTATGCAGTGATTAGTGTTGCAGCCTTCTGGTTCATTTATCGCTTCATTCCCGAAACTCGCGGCAAAAGCTTGGAAGAGATCGAGAAGATGGTGTCTAAGTAATATACCGGTGCCACTTCAAACGTACCTGTAATTTCTGTTTTAACGGCCCCCTTTTCCCTTGCCCCAAACAGGGCCTTATTACTTCGAATAATGTCCCTGTTTGGGGAAAGGAAAAATGGTCGCGTTAAAACAAAAATTACAGGTACGTTTGAAGTAGTACCGGTATATACCGGCGCCACCTCAAACGTACCCGTATAGAAGCAGAAGCCTTCGAAAAGCGAAAGACCTCTGAGTTTCCCCGATTGACAGTTCCCACTTGCAGATTTTAAACGTCTTGCCTAAACTCAAGCTTTAATTTGTAGAGGTTCTCCCATGTCGATTGCAACAATTGAAAAGCAACTTGGTGTAAAAGCAAAAGATTTGCTCGCGCATGTCTGTAAAACTGTTCCAAAAGAGCGGCTGCATCTTCCAGGGCCTGACTGGGTGGATCGCATTTTTGCCTCCTCTGACCGCAATGTGAGGGTTTTGCGTTCTCTGCATGCTCTATACAATCATGGACGGTTGGCAGGGACTGGTTATCTCTCCATTTTACCTGTTGACCAGGGAGTAGAACATACTGCAGGAGCATCGTTTGCCGCTAACCCCGATTATTTTGATCCTGAAAATATTGTTAAACTGGCAATTGAAGGGGGTTGTAATGCAGTTGCATCGACCCTCGGTGTGCTTGGCATCGTTGCAAGGAAATACGCGCATAAGATTCCCTTTTTACTCAAATTCAATCACAACGAGCTTCTCACCTATCCAAACAAGCATGATCAGACCCTCTTTGCCTCTATCAGACAAGCTTACGACATGGGGTGTGTCGCCGTCGGGGCCACCATCTATTTTGGTTCTGCAGAGTCGCGTCGTCAGATCACAGAGGTAAGCCAGGCGTTTGCCCATGCCCATGAGTTGGGGATGGCAACAGTACTATGGTGTTATCTTCGCAATAACTCATTTAAGACTGCGACTCTCGATTACCATGAGGCCGCAGATCTGACCGGCCAGGCAAATCACCTAGGCGCTACCATTGGAGCCGATATCGTCAAACAGAAGCTGCCCGAAAATAACGGCGGTTTTAAAGCTCTGAATTTCGGTAAACAGACAGAGAAGATGTATACTCAGCTTTGCAGCGATCATCCCATCGATCTGTGCCGCTATCAGGTGATCAATGGCTACATGGGCCGGATAGGACTGATCAACTCAGGCGGCCCTTCCGGTGAAAATGATCTTGGCCAGGCCGTATTGACAGCTGTCATCAATAAGCGCGCAGGCGGCATGGGTCTCATTTCTGGTCGCAAAGCCTTCCAAAAGCCAATGAAGGACGGGGTTGCCCTCTTAAATGCCATCCAGGACGTTTACCTCTGTAAAGAGGTGGGTATCGCCTAATCTGATCCAAAATACCCATTTTTAATGGGTATTTTGGATTGAAACTCCCATTTTTCAGCCAAAATACTCACAAAAAATAGGAATTTTGGGTATAAAAATTTATTTGACTACATCTTGTTATCCATATCTCTCATCATGCGCATATTATTATTCATCATGTCTTGATTTTGCTTCATCATATCTTGCCATCTTCTCTTCATATTTGAATCAGACATCATCATCATTTGGTTATTCATCATGTTTTGATTCATCATCATCATATTCTGATTCATCATCATCATGTTTTTTAGCATCATCATTTCATTGCTAGACATGTTTTGATTCATCATGTTTTTATTCATCATCATCATATCTTTGCACATCATCATCATCTTTTGACACATATCCATCATATTTTGATTCATCATCATCATATTTTGGTTTGAATCCATAGCCACTGTTTGAGCTTTGGGCTCTTGGTTGGAGCTGCTTTCAACAGCATGCATCGGATTGCTTACTAAAAATCCCGAACACATCAGTGAGAGGAAAAATGCTTTTTTCATATGAAAAATTCCTTGAGTTAATGAGTTTACTTACTCATCCTTCATGTAATGGATAAAAAAATTAATAGCAATCGGAAAGATATACTGGTGCTACTTCAAACGCACCTGTCATTTTTTTTTAACGCGACCATTTTTCCTTTCCCCAAAACAGGGACATTATTCGAAGTAATAAGGCCCTGTTTGGGGAAAGGGAAAAGGGGGCCGTTAAAACAGAAATGACAGGTACGTTTGAAGTAGCACCAGTATATACTGGTACTACTTCAAACGCACCTGTCATTTTTTTTTAACGCGACCATTTTTCCTTTCCCCAAATTTGAAGTCTAGTCCAACCTGAGCTACCGAATAACCTTGAAGATTTGCTTGAGGGGTTTGTCTTTGGCTTTGAATTTGCGCTTTTTGATGTGAGAAGTTTGGGAGGTTTTACCCCCCTTACCGATTTCCCAGGGGAAGGGGTGTTTGGCAGGAGGTACTTTAACGTCGGCGTCGGGAAGGGTAGCGATCTTGCCTAAAAAGTCACCGACGATGGCGCCGGCAGGGCCGCCGCCGAAGGCGCCTGCGATATTCTTATTCTGCCAGGCAAGAAGGAGCGCAACCTTTGCTGTGGCCTTACCGGAGTTGATCTGAACATTGTCGGCAGGCCCTTTCATGGGGATAGTGAGAACGTAGTTTTCTGGAAGGTTTTTGATTCCAAAGGCCTTTTGAAGAGTTTGAGAGGTGAGACCTAAGACCATATCGACATAATTTTGGATCAGATCCACCTTGCCCCATACGCAGACATCAAAAGTATTGGCAAGCAGAATTTCTGTGCGGTCGATGTCTACCAAGCCCTGCTTGACACGGAGATCAATCGGTGCAAACCAGAGTGAAAGTTCCCCACTTTTATCGAATTGTTTGGTTTTAAGCAGCCCTAACGTGATGTTGACATTGCCCTCGTTGCGGCAGGAGATCTTTCCTAGTTCAACGGTTGCGTCGGGGATGGCTATTTTTCCAGTTGCAAAGGGATAGATGGGAAAGTAAAAACCATCTGGAGGGATTTCTAAGGTGACAGGAGCTTGTGAGTAAATATAAGAAAGATTTAGAGGATTTACTTCTTTGAGCACAAGGCGGCTCAGCTCAGGAGTAATTTTCACTTGAGCAAAGAGGGGATTATTGAGTAGGAGGGCGCCGCCTACAAGATGCCCTGCCAGATCCAGACGTGTCATTGGGGTGTTGATATTGAGAGCAATAGGCCCTGCAAAATTATTTAAATCTGAACTGAAAGAGGCATTGATCATTTCTCCAAAAAGGGTTGTGAAGGGAAAATCTGCGCGCCCATTAGCTCTTGCAATGATGTCGAGTGCCCGAGAGGGGAGCTGAAGGGCTTTCATTTGTATATTCGCAGTCAGCTGTGAAAGGTCAAATCCCGCCTGATCATTCTGCGTATTTTTTAGCTTGGCAAGGATAGATAGGGAACCGTTTTTTATCGCTGCAGCTGGATTTGTTCCACTCTCCTGTTGGGTGGTAACATTGCTCTCAAGAGAAGCTGTTAAGGGGCCGAGGGTAGGACTTTGATTTATACTCAATACAAAATTAGTGAGCTGGATTGCCTCTTTAGAGCGTATATCAAAAAAGGTAAGGGAAGGATTTCTTCCCTGTGCACTGAGTTCAAGTTTATTTAGATCAATAGAGATGTTGGGAATGCGATCTGTAATCGATCCGCTTTCTGTTTGGGGAGTGATCGGAAGAGAAAGCTTATTCAAGACAATAGAAAAGGTGGTATTTTCTTTAAGCTCAAATGGGAGCATTCCAGGTTTTGGGCCTGTGATGGCTTGATCTAAAATGCGGTAGGAGTCAGGTGTCAAAGTCCAACTCATTTGATTGGCAGAACTTAATAGCTCAATTGAGGTAGGATTGATCGCAAAAGCTGCGTCGATGTTTAAAAGGGGGCTTATCCATTTGATTGCAAGCTGCCCTTTGTCGTTTCCGCTTTGTAATTTGAGTTTGCCGCTAAAGAGCGGTCCCATCACGGCACTGAAAACAGTTTTTCCTGTGAAGCTATCCAGAAGAAGTGAAGAGAGATTTTGTAGTTCAAGTGAAGCAGTCAGTGTGGCATTTTTTATCATTGAAAAATTGGAGATCTTCATTTGCCCCAGCGCAGAACCTGAATGACCAGATGGATTTTGTACTTGGGATGTCAGCTCAAAGGATGCAGTTTTTGTTTTACTATCCCACTGAAAGGGAAGAGAGGTGTTCTGAATCGTCACTTGCTGAGTATCCGATCCCACGATTGCCTCTGTTGATGAAAGCCGCCCCTGAATTCCGTTTGCATCAAAGGCTTGCACGACACCTTGGATCGGATTGACTTTGATCAGTTTAAATTGCGTTTTAGGAATCAATTGAGGATTAATGCTCAGAGTAAACTGGGTAGGGGAGAGGAGTTTTAAGGGAGTTCCCAAGGAGAGTTCGAAAGAGGGGAGATTTAAGAATTGGGAAGCCCAAGAAAGTTGTAGAATGGGATTTTGTTGAGCCCATTGAAGTGAGATAGCAATATCTGCCTGTGGTCCCAAAACTGAGGAAAGTGCAATAGGGCTTTCTAAAAACACCCCGATCAAGTCAACCGGAAGCTGAATCGCTCTTCCCGCAACAGAACCTGTCTGAGAAAAAGGATGGGTGATGCCCCCTTCAATAGTTGCTAAACCCGATTGCATTTGCGTCTGAGCTGTTGTCGAGAGGGTGAAGGCAATGAGTTCTCCTATTGAGGCGCTATTTGCACTTAACTTCAGATTATTCAGCATTAGTGGCTTCGCATTGAGCGTCCATTGCATTTGAGAAGGTGCAATGATATTGGCTTGAAACGAGGCTTTTTGCAGATCTTCCTCACTCCTTGGAATCGGACAGGAAAATTGGGGAATCGTTCCTTGGAAAAGAGCTGCTTGTGTCAGCTTTAGGGGCTTTAGGGAAGGAACGATTGTAGCAATTTTCTCAAAGAGGGCCGGGGTGAGATTGAAATTTAAAGTGGCAGGGTTTTTTAAAGAGATTTCCCCCTTTGCAGTCTGGGTGGCAATCGATCCATTGATTTGGGGAGATTGCAAAGCGAGGTTAATATCGAAATTTCCTTGGATTGCCACCACATTGCATTGCATATCCATCGTGCTTCCTAGGCTTGCATAAAGCAGACCTCCCATCTTCGGATTGAAAAGGGTGATCAGTTGATCGATCCCCTGCACTGGAAGCTGCTTTAAGTTAGCTTCGATGGCAATTTGTGGCAAAGGAGAATTGACTTGAATCACAGAGCCCTTGATGGCGATCTCTCCTTGGGCTTGCCCCTCACTTGTCAAACAGCTGAGATCCCACGAAATCTCATCCCTGCTTTGCTCCAGGACCATTGTCGCTGCGATCTGATCGAAATCAATCGGTGCAACCCCTGGAGGGTTGAATCTGGCTTTCCCTTTTTCAACGCTGATTGTTCCATTAAACCCAGAAAGTGTCAGATGCATACTCGGGTTTGCAGGAAAACCTGCCGTTCTCAAATGCGTTTTCCTCCCCTCCATTGAGGAATGGAAAGCCTTTGCCAGCTGCAAATAAGGTTCCTTTACCGATACCCTTCCTAGATCACTCTTAAAGAGCAAATCGATCAAGGAAGCATCTGTCAGCAGGCTTTGGCAGGTGAATAAGAGGGTATCGCTGATCTTTTCCAGGCGGATCCCTGTGGCCTGCTGTTTTCCAAACCAGCTTAAAGAGAGCTCATCGATCTCTAAATGAGATCCGCTTTTATTGCTAATGATGTTGACGAGCAATTTTTTTCCAGTCGAGGTGGAAAAAAAAGAGGGAAGCAGTAAAAGGCAAAGAGCGATGAGGAGAATAAATCCCACAAGAGAAACAAAGATGATTTTGGGGATTGAGGTTGGCTTACTGTAAGGTGATCCATTAGACATAGCGCTGAAATCCTCTCTGTTTTTGGCCATATATGGCCAAAAAGCCGATTATTTCAGCATGCCCCTTCTATGTCAACTGGGTTATTTTTGCTCGCTCTCTTTTGCCTTTAAATCTTGGGCTAACCGCTTGAGGGTTTGAAGATCCTTTACCTGTTCCAAGATTAGTTTGAGCTCATTAGGTTGGATTGCATGCAATCTGTAATCACCGTACTGCTCTGGGGAATAATTGACACTCTCATGCGTAAGCAATTTTGTTCCGGGTTCATCAAGTGGGGCATTAGGTTTGGGAAGTGTTTGATGATCACTCTCTTCCCATTTTTTAAGAGCCTCAACGCTCTCTTTCCATTTCGCATGGTCATACCAATAAATATAGTCTGCAATAGCCTTATAAGCCTCGGGCACCTGATTCTTGATGTTATTTAGCAAATAGGCTTGGATTATATATGAATTATTTGATTCTTTTGAAATTGTGAAAAGATGCGCCACGATTGTATTGTTATAGTCTGCAATTATTTCATTAATTTTTTCACCAGCTTTATTCATATCCACGGCATCATAATGGTTGTCTCCGTTATAGAGCACGAAGATGGTATTATCTGCCTTGAGTTCCGTGTGCTTGGGGAACTTTTCCAGCAGCTCCTTTCCGGCTTGTAGCTTATTTTCGCTTAAGATTGCATATTCGTGTTTCTTACCATTAACCTCAACATAAGCAAGAACATACAGGAATGCTGAATCGAGGTAATTGTTCCTGCTGTTTTTGTTATTCACATCTGTTTGAGTGATAAATTGAGCATAAAAATCTCTGAGTTTTTTTCTCTCATCCTGATTTGAAGTATTATAACTTCCTTTTAACATCGCCTGAATTTCATCAAACTCATGATTTTCGCCTACGAGCTGTAAGATTGAAGTTTTTGACTGTTCTTTAATGGTTTTCCCATTTTCGTTTTTATACCGATCTTCATCTGAGAAAGCAGGGATTGTTCTGATTGAAGGGAGCAGATAAAGATTAAAAAACTCTTCGGTATCACATATTTGATCGTTCTGAATTTTATTAGCAACTTGTGTACGTAAGTCATCAGCGAGCTGACTAATACGTTCATCATTAGTCTTCATCCCTACATTCGGATTCTCTTTTGCAAGAATCTGATAAGCAATAGATCTATCCAAGCATTTGCCATCATCGGCGATTTTAATTTTAGGAATAGAGGAAGCTTTGTCTGTTTTTTTTGTTGATCCAGGATTTTTCAATTCTTCGCAAATTCTCTTTATATTTTCATCAATCTTATTTGAGTTAATTTTCAATTTTTTAAACTTAGAGCTTTCTTTCTTTTTAACTTTTACTTCCTTAACTCCGATATTAGGTTCTATTGAGGAGTTAGGGTTATCCGAAATTCCAGAAAGCACGACTGTTGCTTTGTACAATGTTTTTTCATTAATTAAATTAAGCGCAATTTTTGCTGCTTCTTTTGCAATAACTTTCCATGAATCTTCAGAGATTTTATTTTCTTTTTTTTCTAGAACAGTAAATTTATATTTAGATCCTTTTACTGTTACATATCCTTTTACTTTGATGTAACCCTCGTTGCTTTCAACTTTTTTAATTTGTATTTTATTCATAATTTAATCCATTAAAAATGCGCTTAATTTTACACTTGTTATCCATATTTTAACTCATTAATTATTAAAATTGAACAGCCTAATTTATTTTAATTTCGCGTTGTAAATTTAAGTTTTTTTAGCGATGCAAAAAACAGATATTTATTTCTTGGAATATTTAAGACTGGATAACATGGCTGAAAAAGGAGGCTTTGGAGATGCTAAAAAGGGAGAAAATACTATTTTCTCCCTTTTTAGTCGATCGAAATAAACTAATTTTTTTTTCGATTTTCAGGATAAAAAACCTTGAAAATTAACAAAAATTTATTTACTGCATCATGTTGTCCATGTTTTTCATCATGCCCATGTTCCTATTCATCATGTCTTGATTTTGCTTCATCATGTCTTGCCATTTTCTTTTCATGTTTGAGTCGGTCATCATCATCATCTGGTTATTCATCATGCTTTGATTCATCATCATCATACTCTGATTCATCATCATCATGTTTTTCATCATCATCATGTCGCTACTGGACATATCTTGACTCATCATGTTTTGATTCATCATCATCATCTCTTTACACATCATCATCATCTTTTGACACATGTCCATCATATTCTGATTCATCATCATCATATTTGAATCCATGGCCACTGCTACGATTTTGCCCTCTTGTTTGGGGCTGCTTTCAACAGCCTGGATTGCAGTGCTTGCTAAAAAGCCTGAACATACTAAAGATAAGATAAATGTTTTGCTCATAAAATTTCCTTTGGTAAATGAGTTTGTCTACATGTCTTTCATGTAGTCGATCAAAAAATTATTATCAATAAAAAAGATATCTATACTATTCGACAGTGACTGATTTGGCTAGATTGCGAGGTTGGTCGATATCGGTTCCTCGCTCAAGGGCGATATAATAGGCTAGAAGCTGGCAGGCAATTGAATAGAGGATGCTGGCCAATTCATCGCAGATAGGGGGGAGATAAAGGAGGTCGGTGGCCACCTTATGAATTTCAGGGTGTCCCTCAGGAGCCAAAGCCAGGATAGGACCGCCTCGAGCCTTGATTTCCAGCAGATTGCTGATCATTTTTTCAATTGTGTGCTTATTGCCGCACATGCCGATCACAGCAAGTTCAGCATCGACAAGGGCAATCGGCCCATGCTTCATCTCCCCAGCAGGGTACCCTTGAGCATTGATATAACTGATCTCTTTGAGCTTCAGAGCAGCTTCCAGGCTGGTGGTGAACATATAGTGACGCCCCAGAAAGAAGAAGCTGTTGTAGTGGGCATACTTTTGGGCAAGTGCCTTGATCTCTTCATGCTTATAGAGGATTTGTTCCACTTTTTGAGGAAGGGATTCAATCTCAGAAAGGAAGGCTTGCCCCTCTTCTTTGCTCATATGGCGCAACCGCGCCATCATAAGAGTAAAAAGAGAAAGGACGGTCAATTGACTGGTAAACGCTTTTGTAGAGCAGACGCTGATTTCAGGGCCGGCTCTTAAGAATAGGGTGCAGTCGGCCTCGCGGGTAAGGGAGGAGTTGCGCACATTGCAAATGCCAAGGACTTTAGCACCCTTGCTTTTGACCTCGCGCACGGCAGCGATTGTATCGAGGGTCTCGCCTGATTGGGAGATGGCAATCACCAGTGTGTCTTGTGAGATGATAGGATTTTTATAACGGAATTCAGAGGCGATCTCAGCCTGGGTTGGGATGCGTGCCTTATCCTCGAGTAAAGAGGCGGCGATCTGTCCTGCATGCCAGGAGGTCCCGCAGGCTAAGATCACAATCCGGCGCACGGCAAGCAGATCAGAGGGGGAGAACGTAAGATTCTCAAATTCTGCTGTACCAAAATCGGGAATGAGCCGGTTATGGAATGCTTGTTGGATCGTCTGGGGCTGCTCGAAAATCTCTTTGAGCATGAAATGGGGATATCCATTTTTAGAGACGGCGACCGAGCCCCCCTCCATCCGTTCCGTGTTTTTTTGCACTAAAGTCGAGCTCTGATCAAAAACATCGATCCTTTCAGGGGTTATGAGGGCAATCTCATCATTGCGAAGAAACATCACATCGAGGTTGGGCTCGCCGAAGGCATTGGCATCTGAGGAGATATAGGCTTCATTGCGGCAGGCATTGATGCCGATGGCAATCGGATTCTCACGGGCAGCAGCGACGATCTGATTGGGGTGATCTTTATGTATCAGAGCAATTCCCCAAAAACCGCGCAACAAAGATAGAGCCTTTTGGACAGCGGGCAACAATTCCCCTTCATAGAAATGGGAAATGAGCTGGGCAATCACCTCTGAATCTGTATCGGAATAAAACTTTTTCCCATTAGACTGGAGCATCTCTCTTAGAGCAAAATGATTTTCGATGATCCCATTATGGACAACGGCAATCGATTCTGTCTCATCAAAATGGGGATGGGCATTTTTTTCTGTGGGCTGTCCATGGGTTGCCCAACGGGTATGGGCGATCGCAAGATCTAATCGCATGGGTTGCTCCTTAAGAGCGTTCTCCAGGACTCCAATCCTGCCCACTTGTTTACAGGAAAGAATTTTTCCTTCGAGGATTCCAGCGAGGCCTGCTGAATCGTAGCCCCTGTATTCCAAGTGTTTAAGCCCAGTTAAACAGATCTTGGCTGGGTTGCGAGGTCCGATATATCCGAAAATGCCGCACATAGAGGGGGGTGTCCTAGTTAAGAGTCTCATGCTGGACTTTAGCCATTGAAGCGGGGCGCTTTTCCCAGATAGCAT
>CAJCHM010000088.1 GCA_903970255.1 Acidobacteriota bacterium | reverse complement strand
CGAGAACAAATGTCATTGGGTAGCTGATGTAATTTTCGAAGAGGATGATAACGTCATGGATAGAGGAAACAGTGCAGAGAACATGGGGTTATTTCGGCGTTTGGCGATGAATATAGCTGCGGTTGCAGATCCGCAGAGAGGACTTGCTGCAGTGAGGCGAGCAGCAACCTTCGGTACCGGATATTTAAAAGGAGTTCTGGCAATTATTTTCTGCGGAGAGGTGTCAAAAAAATTTAGTTAAATCGCCCTGACTTCCGTGTAATTATAATTTTATAAGTGCAATTAACTAAAGCTTTTTGATATTATTAGTAAATAGATTAACATGACAGCGGTTAACGATGCTCGTTGCGCTAGATTGTTGAATTCACCTAACTAAAAATTTTAAACAAAAAAGGATAAAAATATGAACGCCACAAAACCTACCCAATTATGGCAACTTAACGAACAGAATAACTTTGTAGACCAAGATTCTAAAACAAGATTTGACAGATGGATTGATTTTTTATCATCCAACGAAGCATGGCCACAAAATAATTTGGAGGAGGCGCAACAATGTTTTTCCCTCTTGGCCCGTACAAATATCGTAACGGAGAGAGCGCTAAAACTGCGCGAGGTGCTTTTTGAAAAATATCCAGAGCTTCTGTCGACTAAAATCATTATGGCTCAAGCAAGTAGTATTAAATCAAAGGAGGGGAGCGCATTTTTTAACGCTTTGTTAAGCGGCACATGGAAGTCTTCTTCAATATCCCTTTTCCTTCCTGAGGGATTTAACTCAGATGAGTACAAAGATGAAATTGAAAAATTTGAACAGTGTTTAAAGACAGGTAGAATTGAAGAGACGGGCAAAATAGAGGTCAAGCGAAGCAATGTCCAATTTTTATGCATGATGGCAGATTATTACCAACTCTCTTCCCTAACCAAATCCTGTACAACATTCATATCTAATAATCTGGACTCTGAAATGATTCTGCCTATGTTGAATTTTGCCGAGGAGAAGGGGTTTCCTGATTTAACATGGGCGTGTCTCGTTGCTCTCTTTAATGATAAGCAGATGCAAGAATACGTTCTTAGCTTGAATGCAAAACCTCAAGAAATTAGAGAGCCGCTCTCCGATAAGACTTACAGTCTATTGAATACAGCTTGGGAACTCTTTAAAAATAAATGCACTTTTAGTTTTCAAACATGGGAGGATAGTCCGTATGATGAACTTCGAGATTCTGATAAACTTCGAGATTCTATTTATAGAACTCTAACAATAGGCGATGTGGTTTGCGAGGATATAATTAAAAATATTTCTAAATTAAATGATCTAATTAAAATTAACGGTTTGAAAATTTCAAGGAAAGATGCGCCTAGAATAGACATATTGATATTGGCACAGGCTCTGCCAAATATTAATTACTTGTGTATAAAAGATGAGCAACTGATAGATATACCACCTGTATGGGAAAAGTCCTTGAAAGTAATCGATTGCAGCGGATGTATTGCGCTGACAAAGGTTGATGCTCCGAATGCAGACGCAGTTACTTGTGTGGAATGCAAGCAACTAGTCAAGCTTAATGCTGCGAATGCATATTTGATCGATTGCACCTCTTCAGAAGCATTGATAGAGCTTGTTGCTTCAAATGCAAAGCGTATCTATTGTGCTGATTGCAAAGCGCTTACAAACCTTGATGTTCCGAATGCCATATGGGTTCGTTGTTCTAATTGCAAAGCGCTTACAAACCTTGATGTTCCGAATGCCGTATTGGTTAATTGTAATTATTGCAAAGCGCTTACAAATATTGATGCTCCGAAAGCAAAAACAATCGAATGCGAAGACTGCTATGCGGTGACAAACCTTGTTGCTTCAAGTGCAGAAGAAATCGTTTGTGGCTGCTTCCCGGCCCTGACAAACTTGGTTGCTTGGCATCTAGAACATGTCAGTGTCTATGCCGATCAAAGCGATTTTATAAGACCACCTTTCACATCAGTAGTTACACGCTCAATCGAAGGACATATGTTCCCAGCACTGAAAAATTTAGTTGTTCTGAGTGAAAGAGCAATCAATTGCCCTAGGTTCTCAGCACTGATAAGTCTTGATGCTCCCAATGCAATAAACATCAATTGCATAGGATGTATTGCATTAGAGAGCCTAAATGCTCCGAAAGCAAAAGAAATCAATTTCCAAGAATGCAAGGCATTGATAAGGCTTGTTGCTTCGAGCTTACAAAAAATCATATGCACAAATGCGAAAGCGCTGAGAGAGCTTGATGTTCGCAATGCAGAATCAATCAATGTCACGGGATGCACCGCGCTAGTAAAGCTCGATGCTCAGAATGCAAAATTCATCAATACCATGGGATGCATCGGGTTAACAGAGATTAACAGCCCGAATGGAGTAAGGATCCTTTGTTCTAGAAACACTGCGCTGACAGAGATTAATGCGCCGGAGGCAGCTACAATTAACTGCAACGGAAACACCGCGCTGGTAAGGCTTTATGCCCCTAGAGCAACAGAGGTCAAGCGCACTGGATGCAGCGCGCTGACATATGTTATTGCTCCAAATGCAGAGTTTGTTGAGGACTGAGGAATATTTCTATGGCCATTCTCATATCGTGGATTTTTAATGCCGCAGTGAGAATGGTCAATTTATTGTTTTTTGCTCGTACATTTCAAATTATCTACACATTTCCTGAGGCAAGAGATTCCTGAAGGAACCTTAATCGCAGCTTAACGCTGCAATGCGGTGATATTATTGTCGCGCATACCAAAGTCTAAGGGATACCAAGTTGCATCGACGCCGACCCTGCGGTCTCCATTGAAGCTGCTACTGCGCGTCATTAGAGTGATAAGAAATAGAGAAAAAAAACGCTCCATGGGATCCAACCTCTTTGTGGACAAATTGCTTATCTCCCTTTATAAGATAAAGCAGAAGATTTTGGCGTGAGGGAGTTTGATGGGAAGAATTGCATACCTTTTAGTTAATTTTGGAGGACCGCGCGACCTATTGGAAATCGAGGCATTCCTCAAAGAACTTCTTACAGATCAGGAAGTGATCCGTACCTCTTATCCCCCCTTTTTTCATAAATTGCTATTTTCCTGGGTGGCCAAAAGACGAGCTAAGAAGATCGCCCCCGATTATGCTTTGATTGGGGGCAAATCTCCTATTTTTGAAGATACAGAAGCGATTGCTCAAAGTGTATCTGCGATACTTAGTCAAGATGTCCTTACTTTTCATCGCTATTTGCCAAGCACCCACAATGCTTTTATAGAGAAGATGGAAAGTTTAGATGCCGATCAAATCCGCGTGTTTCCCATGTTTCCCCAGTTTAGTTATGCCACAACAGGAAGTATCGCGCTTTGGTTTAAAAAGAGGCTTTCTTTAAAAGTTCAGAATAAAATGGCTTGGGTTAAATCTTATTCAGGGCATCCCTCTTATATTGCTGCTATGGAAAAGTGTTTGCGCGATTATATGAATAAAAAAAAGCTGCAATCTAAAGATACGATGATCTTGTGCTCTGCGCATGGTTTGCCCAAGAGCTTCATTTCTACAGGAGATATTTATGAAGAGGAGTGCCGCCTTACCTTTGAACTGCTTAAAAGCCATTTTCCGGAAGCTTCCTTTCTTTTGAGTTTTCAATCCCAGTTTGGTAAACAGGAATGGATTCGTCCATACACAAGCGAAGTTTGTCAGAAAATAGGGGATTGGATCCAAATGTGTAAAAATGTCGTGGTTGTCCCTTTGAGCTTTACCTCAGATCACATTGAAACCTTGTATGAGATTGAAGAGCTTTATCTGCCTCTGATTTCCAAAGATGGCCTCAATGCTTTCCGCTGTCCTGCACTCAATCGCAATGGCGATTGGATAGAGGCGATTGTGGAGCTATTTCAAGACAGAGGCCTTCAGCCTAATTTCATGCTCATTCGAAACAGCATCTAAGTTTTAAATCTATGAAAACCAAATATGAGTAACATAATTCCTAACTATTTTGGAACTCAACATCAAGTCCCCAAATTTATTTTTGTACAAATTCTATCTTACTTAGAGCTGGTCGATTTGGCTCGAAGTTCGCAAGTCAATAAATGTTGGAACCAATTAGCTAAGAATCAACTTCTTAGAGCATTAAATTCTTTTACTAAATGTTGCAAGGAAAATAATATTGAATTTGGAAGCAATCAATTTTTTACTCGTCTGATCTATGGTGAAGATCAGATGTTAGAGCGAATTAAAAGTTGTTTTGAGACAATTTTGCCAAATAAAATGAAGGTATTTGAATGTCGTTTTCTTTTTCATGCTGATCATTATGTCACAGTTCAAGGATCTAATAACTCTCCTCCTCCTTGTATGTGTGAAGTAACGAAAGAAGTTTATTTTTTTCTGAAAAAGCTAAAAGACGACTCTGTAATTTTTAATTGCCATGGTGGAAGATTTTTTTGTAAAACTTCGAGTTTTAAAGGTTATTATATTACCCTCTATTGCTTGCCGGATGAAACTGACAAAAGCGATCTGTTATGTAAAAAAATTGAAAATGTGGTCGAATTTTTGTTGTCTAAATAACAAGGATCGATAAAAAAAAAGTTTTTTTTGTGCAGTAATCATTAGTTTAACTTTACATAAATAACTGTTTTTTTTAGCTTGTTATAAATAGTATAAAAAATGAGATAAAAAATGCAAGAAATAGCAAATTTTCCAAGAAGCCCCTACTATTTTGAAGATACCTATGAGGAGCCTATTAAAAACCCCCTCTGTATTCCCAAACCTTTGATTATGAAAATATTTTTCGATCTATTCGAATTAGGCCGTGGTTCCTTAAAGAGCATTGGTGCGCTCAGGGGTACCTGCAAATTTATGTGGAATTTTGCTAATACTCCAGCCTTGTGGAAAATGATTCATAAATCTCTTCCCTTACCAGAATATGACAATTGTGAGGAAAATGATTACTACAATTTGTGCAAACAATATAATACTGCGGCCAAAAATGTAGCCAAGGGAAAATATTGGATATTTGAAGCAGATAATATTTCAGTCTGGACAAAGAATATCTTGGCTATCAGATCAGATAAGGAACCAAATTACGTCTGTAATTTATTTTATGCTAAATATTATAAAATTGATGAGAAAAAATTCGAATGTCAGGGTTTTGACAAATTCTTAATTCACCACAAAGAAAAAGAACTAGAGATTTTAGATTTGTCCTCTGAAAAAACTCACTTGCTGAATATCGAAAATGGGTGTGTTACTGGGGATCATACTTTTGATGAATTAAGCATTTCTATGCCTAAGGAATTAATGTGTTTCGAAAAAAAACTCCTCCTCTCTCTTGATTACGATGCAACGTTGAAAAAAATATATATGAAAACATGGGATATAAGAACAGGGAAATGCCAAAGAACTGAAGAAATCTTGGATACATCTAAACCGCAGCGCGTGGAGTTTTTTTGCAAACAGTTGCCCTATATCAGAAAGGAGGAGCGGAAGAGAAAGCGGGGAGAAAACCTTCTCAGAGAGATTACCATTTTTGATAGTGGAAAAGAAAGGCGATACTCATTCCAACTTCAGGATAATGAGGATGTATCTTCTCGCTCTCCCCACATAACCGACAGCTACATTGTGTATTGTGGAATAGATAATGTGCTCACATTTTTAAACCGAGAATCGGAAAAATTGACCTTTATCGATTTGGGGGATAAAGATAAAAATTTGATGGCCATGTGCATATTACGAGGATTGATGCGAATTCCTAATGCAAAAATATACCCGAGGGAAAACATATTTATTTATTATGCCCTTGCTGATAACAATTTAGAAATATGGGATCTTTTAACCGGTCAGCAAATTTCTAAAGGTGAACATAGACTAACTAGTGTTTTCGAAAGTCAAATTTTAATTTACGATGAGTTAAAAGATTGCGATATTTTTTATGATTTAAATCTTCAAGAAAAATTTGTCCAAGAGAAGGGGTGTATGGCTATGTCGATTAACGAGCGCTACCAAATCATTAACGTTCCAGATCAGTATCTTAGCGATCGATTCCTTGAGCTTGAAAAAATACAGATTTATGACACGACATCAAATACAAAAATAGCCCTTGAACTGCCCAACAGAGTGTTATCATTGCTTTGCGGGATTGCACCTATTTATCAACGCCGCATGATTAGTGCTTTATGGGAAGATTTTCTTGCTATTCCTGGAAGATTAGATACAGAGAACGATGAGATGGACTATGTTTTCATTTTTGATATCCGTAATGGAAAACATCTTCGATCCATCCCTATCCAGCTTAATTCTGATAGCGATTATATTACCGATTTGGAATGGCTCAATGGATGTTTAAGGGTTGAACATACAATAGAACAAGAAGAAGAAGCAGAGCCCGCCTTTATCTTCATAGCATTCCAACAAACAAATCCGTTCCCATCACCAAATAGCGATAAAAAGTAGACTTTAGAGGGAAATTGCAAAACTTAAATTCGGCGAGAGAACTTAAGTTTTGTAATTTCCCCTTATCCAATAAAGATCGCTTTGAGGGTGTAAAAGATCAGGATGCTCATCGCGGCGCTAGCGGGTATTGTGATCACCCAGGAGAGCGCAATGTCGCGAAGGATACTAAGGTTGAGCGCACGCATTCCGCGCGCAAGGCCAACCCCAATGACTGCGCCCACAAGACAGTGTGTCGTTGAGATGGGAAGCCCCAGTTTGGAGGCGATCAGAATTGTCGTTGCTGCGCCAAATTCTGCGCAAAATCCACGTGTTGGAGTCAGTTCTGTAATCTTCTTGCCGAGCGTCTCGATAACGCGCCATCCCCATGTCGCAAGACCGACTACGATCCCAAGGCCGCCGAATGCCAGCAGCCAGGAGGGAACATTTGTAACATCGGAGACAATCCCATTTTTGATGATGTCAAGGACGGCAGCAACAGGTCCAATGGCGTTAGCGACATCATTGGAACCATGGGCAAATGCGACAAAGCAGGCGGTGATGATTTGGAGATAGACAAACATCTTTTCAACCACGTGATATTCTGATGTGCGCTCAATAAAACTTGTCTCTTTACGCATTTGCTTGGAAAGGGCCTTTACTTCGGTGAGGAGGCTGCCCACCTTCTCATGGGTTTCATCAAAGGAAACGACATGCACTCTTTGAAGGTGCTTGATGGCTTTTTCTAGGCTGACAACTGTTTGCGGCAAATACCGCGAGGGAGGCTTGTGATTGATATCGGGCAAAGAAACTCTGCGGACAAAAAGATAGGAGATAGCACTTGCTGAAATTCCAACAGCAAAGGCAATGCCCAATGCCTCGGAGAAGGTGGTTTGCAAGTTCTCTAAGCCATTGGAAAGGAGGCTGAGTGTGAATGTGGCAAATACAATGAAAACAAGCAAAGGTAGGAACTTCTTTGTCGCTTCCACGGGGTTCATTGCATACAGGATATTGCGCTGCAAGATGCCGAAGATTAAATAAGAGAGGATAGCAGCTGAAAGGGGAGAGATGATCCAACTGAGTGCAATCGATCCAGTTTCTGCCCATTGGATTGCATCGACACCCCCGATAACCCCGCCAAACCCTAGTATGGCGCCTACCATCGCATGGGTTGTCGAAACAGGCCATCCAAAATAGGATGCAATTTGAAGCCAGATGCTCGTTCCAAAGAGTGCTGCACACATCCCCAAAATCAGAATGATCGGCTCGGTGAGGAACATGTCTGTGTCAATCAGGCCGCGCTGCATTGTTTCAGAGACATTGGAGCCTACAAAAAATGCACCGCTGAATTCAAAAATTGCTGCAATGAGCACAGCTTTTTTTAAAGTCAGAGCGCCTGAGCCGACAGATGTTCCCATTGCATTGGAAACATCGTTTGCGCCGATGTTCCAGGCCATGTAGAAACCGATGACCAGCACAAGGATTTTTAAGATGACATCTATTTCCATTCTGTTACTTAAGTTCCAGAATCATGCGGATCCGGTTAGCAAGCCTTTCTGAAAGATGGGAGATGGCCCCTACTTCCTCAATCAGTCGCATCCAAAGGTTAAAGACAGGAGTAGTGAGGCTATCTCCATGTGTAAAGAGTTGCTTCAGCAGCATTTTTTGCATTTTATCCGCTTCATATTCTTTATAAGCTGTCTGTTCCACCATCGACTTCACTTTTTCTGCCTCAATCCCTCCAAAGGAGGATTCTAGCAACTGATCGATTTCTTCGATGATCCGTTTGGCATCTAAGAAGACCAGCTCATTTTTGGCAAACAAGGCAACCAGATTCTCATGAAAATCGCGGAAGCTCTCCAGGGGTCTTAGAGTCAGCAATATCGCAATGTCTTCCGCTTTATCGGCAATGCTGTCTTGAACAGAGAGGATTTCAAGAAACTGGGCTCTGTCTATGGGCAGGAACAGACTTTTGGGAAGGTGATTGCGAATATCATTTTTTGTTAGATCTGCTTCATGCTCCATCCTGGAAAGATCAGCGCTGAATTTTTCGATCTTCTCCATATCCATTTTGGCAAGAGCTTTGAAAATATCGGAGAGCCTCTCAATGCAAAGAGCTACTTTTTTCATGTGGCTTTGCAGGGGAGCAAAGGGAGATTTTCCAAATAGACGGGCAATATTAAGCATAACTACCGTTGATTAATGGCCAGCCATAGTATACAGGAATGACACTTTTGGTAAAGTTTTTATTGATGATAAGGAGAATTGAGTGCTAACCTTTTTGGAAAAGCTCTTTCTTATCAGCTTCTGTCATTTCCCGAAACGTTCCCTCTGCGATGGGACCTAGACGCAACCCGCCAATGCGGATACGGGAGAGCTCGAGGATATCAAGAGCTGCGTTTTGTACGAGCAGGCGAACCTCTCTTTTCTTTCCTTCTTTCACGACGACCTTAAGGGTTCCTTTGCGCACCTTTTCGACCCTCACTGGTTTGATCCAGCTGCCTTCGATGTAGGTTCCTTTGGAGATTGCCTTTAGGTGCACGTCAGTAATTTCCTGGCTGGTTTTGACAAGGTATTCTTTGGAAATGTTGGAAGAGGGGTGGATTACTTTATTGGCAAAGTGGCCATCATTTGTAACAATAAGCAAGCCTGTCGTATCCCGGTCGAGTCTCCCTACTGTAAAAATGCGCAAGTTAAGATGGGCAAAAAGATCGACAACGAGTTTTTTAGTTCCGATCCGCGTATTGGAGCAGGTATAGCCGTGGGGCTTATTAAGGATAAAGTAAACTTTTTTCTCCTCCCCTCTGATCGGAGATTCATCCACGAGGATGAGATCTTTTTGCCAGTCGACCATGGTTTGGGGAACCACCACCATCTTGCCGTTGACTTTGACTCTGCCTTCAAATATTAGCTCTTCCGCGGCTCTACGGGAGGCCACGCCGGCAGCTGCAAGAGCTTTGCTTAATCTTTTTTTGTTTTCCATGGAAAGGGATTTTACTCTAAAGGGAGGTTTACAAGCAAATACAACAAGAGGTTCTGTATGTCTGGAGTTTGGACTAAATTTGGCCTGCAGATGACGGCTGCGACTTCATCAGATCTAACTTCCTCCTCATCAATAGCTAGCGCTATTGACTTCGTCGGTCAGTTAGATCTGATTTTGTCTCGCTCGTCCCTGCAGGCCAAAT
>CAJCHM010000087.1 GCA_903970255.1 Acidobacteriota bacterium | reverse complement strand
TCAGACACATCAGCGTGCTCGCCTGCAATGAGAAAGTTTAAACGATTCTTTAAATCACCATCTCAAGAAATGATCCAGAGAGTCTTGATATGCTCTTCTTATAACGAATTGCTGCAATTGAAAGAATGGAACGACAAATCACTTTGCATGGTGGTTAAGGTGATTAAAGAAAAATATCACCGCATGGTGGTTAAGGTGATTAAAGAAAAATATCACCTAGAAAATCCCATTTGGAATTTGAATTGTAAAACAGCAGATGAGGCCCGCACCTTACTGCAGCTAATCAAAAAGAATGGTCTTGCTGATAGTTTAAAACGCCAGAATTTGAGTTGCTGGAAACTTACTGATGATGAGTCTCAAAATTTTTATATAGATGAGCGTAAGCTTAAATTTCTTCCTGCCGAAATATTTTTTACTTTCAAGAATTTGGAAATCCTTTTGTGTGAGGATAATCGTATTGATCGCATTCCACCTGAGCTCTGTCTGGCCAAGAGTATAAAAAGCCTGCATTTTTCCAACAATAAGATCACAAGAATTCCTCGACAGCTTTTTAAGCTTGAGAATCTTAAATTTCTAGACATAGGCAAGAACAACATTGCTTGCATCCCTTCTGAGATCTGCATGGCCAAGAACCTAAGAACATTATTTCTTGATCGGAACCCAATAACATCTTTTCCTAATGAGATGATTGCTAACCCTATGGGAATAAAAACCATGCTTTGCAGTGGGAATGCGCCTTTTGTTATTCCCTTTGCACTCCAGAATCCTCATGTTAATATTAGACTAGACTGCACGGACTCTCCTTATTTTGTTCTGGTTCACCATGATGCTGGATGGGGCCAGGGAGTTTATTTCCGAGGGGTGTATCAAAATAAGAATGTAGGCCCCAACGGCATGACATGGGATAATGGAGTCCCCTTAGTTTGCATTGGAAATAACCTGTGGGCTCTTCCAAAGAAACTCTGGGATCTTGCTCCAACCAATAGGCCATACTGGTGGAATATAAAATTTAAAATTGTCATAGCGGACTTTAATGACCAAGACAAAAATGTCATCTGGGAAAAAGGTCAAGATCGGACTTATGGCCGAACCGGTACATTTACTGAAAAATTATCCGTCCTGGTTCCTCAATTTTAGGTCGTCACATCCTTAGTGCTTTTCAAAGTGGAGGGGGCTCAAAATGTCTCCTCCTCTTATAAAAATTCAAGAGGTTTGAGACAGGTACGTTTGAAGCTGTTTCGGTATAACCTCTATTTTTTAAAATAAATTTTAAATTCTGTCTTTTTTATCCTCCTTTGCTTTTGCATATAATCCCCCCTTTCTTTATGATTTACACATCAATTTTACAAAGGTGGTTTTTATGTCAACTTCTTCAATTACACTTGGTTCCTCTTCTATTCCCCAACAGACTCAGACTGCTGCAGCTCCTACCAAATCTTTCTATACACGCTGCGTTGAGGATCTCTCTCCAAGGAAAGTGACCTGTTTTAATCTACAGTCAGCTCTATGGGGTGTCGCTGCTGGGGTAACCTTCGTCGCTTTTCTAGCCCTTTCTGTCGGCGGATTTGTTGCGGCAACGACGTTCATGCCGATTTATGCTCCTTTTGTTGCCATTAGCGCTTTAATATTGGCTACGCCGGTTGCAAGTTTTATTAAACACTTGCTTGAAATTTCTAAATTCGCTGGAAATGAGGCAAGAAATTACAAAGCAATGCAAATCGATGCTCAAAAAATTGCTAAGCAATCACCGATCCAAATCCAGGCTGAATTGTCCAATCGTGGAATTAACTGGTTCCAAATCCCCGGTTTGAATTCGTCTGAACCCAAAACATTTGAAGCTTTGAGCCCTGTTCTTGCACACATCCATCGGATCGAGGGAACTGTCCAGGCAGAGCTGAAGACAAGAGATGAGCAAGTGGCTGAAGCTGCCAAACTTGCCAAGGAAAACTTTGGTAAAAATCGTCTAATGATTGACAAACATCGCAAGGAGGCTCTTAAAGCTGAAGATAGAGCCATGAATGCTAAAATTCAATCAGCCTTTGCCCATGCAGCTCTCACTAAGCCCGCTCTTGCTAGTTCATTGGAAGATATCGCCTCCTTTACAGGAATTACCTACCACGAAAGGATGCTCGGCAATGCGGCTGGCAATGCCTCTGAGGTCGATGCATTTTTGAAATTTAAGAATAACAAATTTGCGCCTATCACATATAATGATGTTAAAACAATGCATGTCGCAGAGCTTGGCAAACGCCTCAGTGCTGCAATGGCCGCATAAGAATCTAAAGTATGGTAAAACACATTTCTAAGGATCATATTGAGTACACTCTTGTAAAAGCTGAAGAGGTGCTCAATTTGGTCGGTTACATCCCGATGATCTCATTGATCACTGCAGCTATCCGCTCTTTTGGGGGGATGCTGCAGTTGATTCTTGGAGCTTGTTTTGCAGCTTATTATTTCTTTCTCTTAAAATTTTTCAAAACTGGGAAAATTCAACACTTATTTCATTTGAAAACAGGTTTGTCACATGTTGCACATGGCTTTTGCAATGTGATGCGCGCTAAGATCGAGGCTATCCCCTTTTTAAGCCTTATCATATGCCTCCCCTATGATCGACTGTTTAGGAAGCGATTCAAATACAGCATGGAGAAGTATCAGGAGGGCGAGGAAATTATTATTTAGAGGGAATTGCAAAACTCGCTTCGCGGCCCAAATATGATGATTTTGATGCTAGTTGGTTTTTCAGCGCAAATTTGGCCCCAAGTGGACTTATGCAATTCCCTCTCTAAACAGGCAGAGCAGCTCATCTTCGATACCGCCTGTCACCTCAGCCTTTCCGTCACTTCCTAGATAAACATCGTATTCCAGTCTAATCCCAAATTCTTGCGGCAGATAGATTCCCGGTTCAATGGAGAAACAGGTGTGTGGAATAAGCTCTCTTAAATCCAGTGTCTCTAAGCTGTCGATGTGGGCGCCAGGTCCGTGATCTTTAGTATAGATATTATGTCCTGTGCGATGGGTGAAATAGGGGCCATACCCTTTTTCTTCGATGACGCTACGGCAAACTTGGTCTACTTCAAACCCTTTAAGACCTTTACCTGCTTGGTATCTACTCATCACAAATTCGGTAGCGCTTCTTTGTGCCTCTCTGACAATCGTGAAAATTTCCTGTTGCCTTGCGGTGGGTGAGCTAGCAGCGACGGCTACCCGCGTGATATCTGCATAAACTGCACGGGGATGCTTTTTCTTGCACCACAAATCAATCAGAATAAAATCCCCTTTCTTAATTTGGGCTGAACCTTCTTTTAATGGCTCAAAATGGGGATCTGCACTATGGGCATTTACAGCACAAATTGGCAGCCCTTCTGTCATAAACCCGTGCTCATCCATGTGTTCTGCGATAAATATCCTCACTTGGTGTTCATTGATTGGTTGAGAGGTCAGTAATGCATCTGCAATTTTTTTCCATGCAAGGGCAACAACTTTATCTAGGAAGTCGGCGGCTTCCTTATGGGATTTAAGCTGCTCTGCATCTAGAGTGCAAGTATAGTACTGTAAAAAAGAGGCGGAGGAAACAACTGCAATATTAAAACTGCGCACTAACTCAACAGTTCCGGCATCAACTTTAGAAAGACAGGGAATTGCATTCCTTGGGGAATATTCCATGGCAACCGTTTGGGCACTTTTGAGGACATTTTGCAGCGCAGCCTCTAGCTCTTGCCACTTTAAATAGTGCTCTGTTGCGCCTGGCAAGTGGGAAAGGACATGGGGCTCAATGACATGCAAGATTTTTATAGGCGTACCTACCGCTGGAATCCAATAAAAAAAGCGGCGGCTGATTAAAAGCTCTGGATCGATTTTTAAAAAATCGCGTGCAAGTGTATTGATCCCATGAAAATCGTAAAGGAGCCATCCATCGATTTTTTCCTTAACCAGATGCTTTTGCACATCTTTTATCCGCTCCTGAAAATCCATGATTCACTCATTTAATGATATAAGCATTGGATTAAAGCAGAAGCTGCAACAACGCGCAACACCTGAAACGGTTCTTTTAAAATATCGATCAGAAAAGGGATCGAGCTAGGATCCCCAATATGCGCTAGGGCCTCGAGGATGTGAACCTTCATCTCCCTGTCCACACGCGGATACGCATCTTGCAAGACTTTGACAGCAGAAGGATCACTTCCGACGATCCCTAAAATCATTGCAGCCTGAACCCGAATTTTTTCATCGGGGTCGTTTAAAATTGCGGCAACAGCATCCAAGCTCTCCTCATCCCCTTCTTGAAGAAGAGTCGCAGCGGCAGCCCCCGTAACACCCCAGGTCCGCGTCTGCAAAAACTCTCTGACGGCGGCTTGAGCCTCTGAGTAACGCACAATACTCAAGAGAGATAATAGATCAAGCCGCACCAATTGATCGACGACAGCGGGATAATGCGGGATATGATCAATATGTTTGATACGGCTGGGTGCAAGGGAGCGAAAAAGGGGATTGCCCTCTGTTTCCCACATCCAAAGACTATCCTTTTCTTGCTTGAATACTTGATGGATTGTATTGGCTGCCATTTTAACTTGAACCCTCTGGCCGATCAGCCCCATTGCTAGATTGACTTTCACGTAGGGGTCTGATGTCGTTTGGATTTCCTTCAGTGCTAGCTTTAAGCCATACTTTCCGCTGACCCCAATGGCTGCAGAGGAGAGGCGGCGCCATTTTGGATTTTCCGATTTTAACCATTTGGATAGATAGGAGCTTCCCTTTTTTTCATCGATGAGAAGCTGCACATAACCTGCTGTGATAGCAACCTCTGGCGCAAAATCATCCAGATGCTCTTCGAGAAGATCCGTAACATGGATATCTCCGATCTTTTTTACACGCAGCAGGGCAAGCGCATTTAGCGCAGAGATCCTCACATCTGAAGAGACATCTTTTAAGAGAGGGAGAAGAAGATCGAGATCCCCTTTCAAATTCAGATGGATGATGACCTCGGATGCAAGGTGGCGCAATCCTGCCCTATCGCTTTGGATAAGCGCCATAAGCTCATTGCGATCGATATTGTCATACATACTGACAAGGGCCACAATCGCTGCTGCTTTTTCCTCTGCTAAAGTACGAGGATGGCCAATGATTTCCTTTAATGGCCCCTTCAACTCCACCATGCGCAGAGCTCCAGCAGCCTGAATCACATCGAGACGGACATACCATACCTTTTCTTCTTTAAGAAGACGGGCAATCTCATCTTTTAACGGGGCGTCTGCAAAAGTTGTTGACAATTTGACCGCAATCGAGCGGATCAGGGCATTGGATGCACGCATTTGCTCTAAAAGCATCGGGATTGCCTTAGCGTCTTTAGTGAAGGCGGCACCTAACATGGAATTGAGTCGGATATTGAGCTGCGCAGAGGATTCCCCTTTGTTGAGCACTCCCCATGCGAGCACCTCAAGCATCCGCCGCTCAAGCTTTTCTTCCTTGAATTTGAGAGTTGTTTCTACCCATTGCTCCATCGCCTCCATCTCATCCCCTTTTTCACAAAGAGCGCGGATGTAGGCTTGTTGCAGAGCTTTTGAATCGGGAAATTCTTTAAGGGCCTTTTTTGCCTCATCAACGGCCATTTGACGATCAGAGATCATTAAATGGGCATAAATGCGTTTTTTAAGATTTTCTTCCTGTAGATTGGCAAAAGAACAAACAGAGAAGAGAAGCAGAGTACTAAAAATTTTCCATGTCAAATAGCGCATGAAATCATTAACCTAAATGGGAGAGCTTGCGTCCACCAATCAGATGAAAGTGGAGATGAAACACTGTTTGACCGGCATCCGCCCCATTGTTGGTAAGGAGCCGATAACCCTCTTCGACATTGTACTCCTCTGCTAAGGCTTGCGCAACCTCCATTATTTCAACAATCAAAGAAAAATCTTCCGCTTTGGCAGACTGAAGATTCGGGATCGCCTTCTTGGGCATGATCAAGATATGCACAGGGGCCACGGGTGCGATATCCTCGATGGCAAGGATCCTTTCGTTCTCAAAAACCTTTTTGCAAGGGAGCTTTCCTTCAATGATTTTTCCAAACACTGTCGTCATCGAACCACCTCGAGATTTAATACGTATTCAAGGGCTTTAAACGCATCCTCTTTTGTTTCCCAGACGGAAATAAACCGCCCTTTATGGCAAAAAATGGCACCAGGTATTCCCGAGACCCTTTTGAGGTCATCATCAAGCAATCCAGCCCAAACTTGAGGCAGCGGCAGGCGCACCTTCATCTTCTCTTCAAGGGTTGGAGGGATCCCTCGCAGCTTCCAGTGCCCCCCCGTCGGCATAATCACAAATAGAGCAGGATGCACCTCCCCTCCCCTATCAAAAAAACAGTCCATCCACGGCATCGCCTCTTCAAAATAAAGGTACTTTTCTTTTTTCTTCATGCTGGCAACCACCTTTTCGCAGCAAGCGTGGATGTAAGCAAACCTTTCAGATAGACGCTGCAAATGTCCAATGACAAAGTCCAGAGCATCGAAAAAGGCCTTTGTCTGAACCTCAGATAAAGCATCATAGACAACAGGGACAAAATTTGAGACCACATGAGAGAAAGTGCATGTGCCAAATTCAAAAGCGACCCTCCCATTATCATGGGCATCGACGCCAAAAATTAGAGACCGATTAAAAAAGTCATAGGTGGGCTCATCGACAATTCCCTGTTCTTTCATGTAGAGCCAAATCATTCCAGCGCTACTGAAATCTCCAGCATATTCCGATTGATGGTGATCAAACCGCTTTGCAGAGGGATCATAAACCCCTCCCACATCGCAAACGTACTCACACTCATCGAGAATCCGCGGATCTCGGGAGCGCACAATCTTATCCTTATCGACAAGTCCAAAAACCACCAAAAGTGCACATGCCGTTACCTCGTCGGCATGAAAAGAGCCATCATGAGTTCCAACGCTGCGCTTAATCATATACCCCAATCTTAATCTCTCATTGTACCCTAGGCAAAAAATATTGTCTCCTTTAGTTTATGGTTATACTGGGCACGGCTAAGTTCTCAAACTTTTGAGCGGCTGCGACTTTGTCAAATCGAGCTTCCTCCTCGCCCTTACCTACCCGGTAACGGCGCTCCTCGTTCAGCTCAATTTGGCTTACGTCTGGCTCGGTCAAAAATTTAAGAACTTAACCGTGCCCAGTATTTATGGAAAGCTACCTCTCGTCCGCTCACTACGACCTGGTTACACCAGATGGCTTCATCACAACGATCGATCGGATCTCCCCTAACCAAATGCAAGTGGAAATATCGATTCAAAATATTTCACCCGCATTTGTCGGCTTTGAAATTGAAAAAGAGCATATCTCCTTCAATCTCAAAAGCACGCTCGCTCAACTAGGGCTCAATGGAATTCCTCATGATTACAAGCTCGACCCGGTAAACTTCAATGCTAGGGCTCACATTCACCTGCAAGCCTATGGCAAAATTGCAACCGCGCTTCTCGATCATCTGACAGAAGGTGCCTACATTGGCAAACTCTTTGCTGCCGACCCCAGGCGCAGAGTGCGCAATCCCGATTATCTTTTGCGCATGTTCGGAAGAACAGATCGGCAAGGGAGAACGCTGCTATCTTTAGGAGGACCTAAGGGAAGGGATGAACTACTGCTTGAAAAAATCGATGGAAGGACGATTGCTTTTTTGCACCTTCAAGAGGGAACCCTCTGTTATGATGAGGAATCTATCTTCGGTTTGCTTCCCACAATCGGCAAAGCTTTAACCCATCCTGCCTTCCGACTTCGCACTTTGATTCAACTCAACCAGAATTGGCTCCCCCTTGCACAGCGTAAAGCCTCCGAAGGGGAGATCCTTCTGGTGCGTACAGCCCCACTGCACATTCGTACCGCCTTTGGCAAAGTCGTCGACTCGCTCCTCCCCTTCAATGTAGCTCATACCACTGCAAATGTTCTTGAACCTGATACCACAGCATCTGGCGATGTTTATGAACTCTACGGATCCTCTGATCAAGAAATCATGATGATGCCCATTGAGTTCTACACTTTAGAACCCCATCGGGAACACGTCTTCTTTACCGACCGGGACCAACTTCAAACCTGTCTTGAACATCCAGCTGCGCTCTTCAAAGCATTCGAAACAGCTCCGATGCCTGTTGAATCCAGGGCAAGTGTGTTCGTCGTTAAAGGGGAACAACTTCTCAACCTCAAAGCCAATGACTGGATCCACCGAATCACACACATGAGCGATTTCCCTGGGCTTTTTTATCCCGCACAGCAAGCCCTCCTGGTGCAGCGCTACATCGAACAACAATCGGATTACCCTTTTCTCAAAGGGATCGAAGACGGCCTAATCTCCTCGCAAGGAATCCTCCTTTCCCGCTATTTTCCATCACCGCTGATGAAACGGCATCTTTTGAGCGATTTAGTGCAAAAATGCCTGAAAGGGATTTACTTCCAATACCCTTCGCTTACCTATGGCAATTTCTTTTCCCATGAAGACCGCTCATTGCTCCTGGATCTTGCCAAATTTGGCATCCCCGTCTATTGGGTCGATGAAGCTTCGCAAAATGTCCTTCAATACGTCCCTAAACCCGGCAAAGACACAGGGATGTTCGTCCCTGAGGCGATGATCGACACATTTGTCAAATCGACCTCATTTGGCATTTACGGATCGACACTTCTGCATGGAAATTTTGAAGAAGAGCTCATTGCCATGCTCCGCGGCATCATCGCAATGCGCTCAGAATTTAACCACCCCCTACTCAATGCCGACACACCGATTGCTCTTGTTACAGGGGGTGGCCCGGGCCTGATGGAAGTGGGAAATAGAGCTGCAAAACGATTGGGGATTCTCTCTTGCGCAAACATTGTCGACTTCCGCAATAGCAACAACCTAAACATCCAAGAACAAAAACAAAACCCCTATATTGAAGCAAAAATGACCTATCGCCTCGACAAACTGATCGAGCGTCAATCTGAATTCAACCTTGACTTTCCCATTATTTTAACAGGTGGCTACGGCACAGATTTTGAGCAATGCCTAGAAGAGGTACGCCGCAAAGTCGGCTCTGTTCCTCCCACACCCGTCTTGCTTTTTGGACATCCCGAATACTGGCAAAAAAAAATCACCTCCCGATTTCTCTGCAATAGGGAAGTCAAAACAATCAAAGGCTCAGAATGGGTTAGTAACTGCTTCTATTGCGTTCAAACCGCTGCGCAGGGACTAACGGTATACCGTAAATTTTTTTCCAATACACTCTGTATCGGTCCCAACCACCCCCCTTGTCCCAACGGGTTTGCCACTGTGCCTTGATGCTGAAGTGGACTTTAGCCATTGGAGCAGAGGGCGCTATCTAGAAAAATCGCCCCGCTCCTCCAATGGCTAAAGTCCAGCTGAAAGAACCACCAACCCAAACTCCGGGCTATTAATTGTCATTTCGCTGCACTTTTGAAGGAGGTATTTCCTCCTCTGAATCGCAGAAATCTCTTTCCCGCTTTGGTGGCGGCAATTGTATGGTAGGAGGCTTGAAAAACACTCTGGAAAAAGCTCCCAAGTTAGGCAAAGAAGAAGATAAACCTTCTAGACTTCCACCAGAAAATCTAAGGGAGTCAGAATTTCCCCAAACATATAAATCTTTTAACCCTGTCAACCCAGCTAAGGATGAAGGGAGCTCAGTGAATTTATTATAGGATATATCCAGGACTTCCAGTTTTTTCAACGAACCCATCGCCCGTGGGAGTTTTTCTAATTGATTATGGGATAGAATCAGGTGTTTCAATGCAGTAAGTTCAAATAAGGAACGTGGCAAAGTATATAATTGATTTTGATCTAAATTTAGGAATACCAGATTTTCTAATTGGCCAATTGATTCTGGGAGATTTCGTAAGCAATTTTTACTCAAATTTATATGAGTTAAATCTTTTAAGTTTCCTAAGTCCGCAGGAAGTTCTTCTATTTCATTTTCATTTGCGATCAGCTCGCTTAATCTTTTTGTTTTTACGATCGACTCCGGAAATTTTTTTATTTTGTTTTTTGAAATTTTTAAAACATGTAAATTTGTTAACTTTTCAAAATTAAAATTCAATTCTTTTATATAATTGGCCGTTAGATCGATATCAGTCAAATTTGTCAATTCAGAAAATTGTTCTGGCACATAGAAAAGACTGTTATGACTTATGTTGATAAAACGAGCATTTTTAAAACCCAGTATTTCTGTCGGAACGAAAAATAAAGTTCCGCAATAAACTCCTTCACCCATTTCGAATGAGAAAGTGTCACATAATGTTTTAATTTCACCCTGTTCTAGAGGTTTAATATCGTCTCTTATCTTAGCAGCTATTTCTTTTACAAAATGTGTTTCTAATACATAATTACTCTGATCAATATATTTATCAATACCATATCGGTAGTTCAAATTTAATTCATCTTCTGTAAAACACATTTGAATAAGATTAGCATCTTCAACTCCTTGCCGCAGTTCTGAAACTATATCGATTAATTTAATCTTTTCATAATAAGGTGCTACAGCTTCATACTCAAGAATATAATCGAATTTTTTTCCATCTGTGGATGAGGGCATATCACATTCTTCGTGTTCACCATCACAAGCATCGGAAAATTTTGCAGAATGATTCCTTATTCCGTAAACAAAATTTTTTAAGTTTATAAAACCATTAGAATTAGGATTCCAATTATCTTTAGCAACTAACAATTCTTTGATCGTTAAATCTTTAATGCTGTGACTATCCAAATTTCTTATAATAAAATTTATATATTTTTCATCGAATAATTTTTTAAAAATCTGACAAACTTCCCTAACGCGAGGGTTAAAGCTTGCTTGGACAATTTCTTTAATAATTGGCACAGGACAATCTCGAAAGTAGCTGTCCGATAATCCTTTTTTTATTTCGTTCATATTTTTTTAAATAATTACCTTGTTAGTCTAACTCAGCAATATTCGTTAGATGTTTTCATGAGACTATATTATTAAAATAACGAATTATTGTAAATATTGATCTAGGTGTAGGCAAACAGGAGCAGCCAAGGTCCTTTGGGCAGTTTAAGAGGAGCTAATGTTGTAGTCATCGAGGATATAAAGGGAGAAATTTTCATAGAATATCGAGGAAAACCATTGCCGTTTCGGATCTACGACCAGCAGGAATTTGTAGGTCATACCGTTAGCTCTAAAGAAATAGATCGGGCTTTAAGGCAAAAGGCGAAAAGAACAATCCCCAATAATCACCCATGGAAACAACAAGGGATTAGTAGATTAAAGAGGAAATGGGAACTATATAAAAATAACTGTAATTATTTTTAAAATAAATTGACGCGATGTGCGACTTGAGTTGGGCTCCATAAGGTGGAATTGCAAAGGAGCGGAGCCTTTGCAATTCCACCTTATGGAGCCCAACTCAAGTCGCACATCGCGTCAATTGTTAAAATTAGCATAATAAAGGAACGGACAAAAAAAGCGCAATCAGCCGCAGTGGCATAAGCCATGAACTGCGGTTCGATTGAAAGTGTTTTTTTTGCTGCTACGACATTTCTATTTTGCGCTAACAAAGAAAAAGCGGCTCATTTGAAAAAGACTCTAAAATGAATAAGAAATTTTTTAGATATTTCTTTTAACTCCAACTAAAGTTAAGATTATCAAAGATATAGGACTAGAAGCCCCAGGAGAGCCCGACCTCTCCATATTGGGTACGCTCATTGAAAAATTGCCCTTCATAAGAAAAGCCATAATGATAGTCGACATAAAGACGCATCTTACGGCCAACACCCTGTAGCTTACTAATTTCATAACCCAATTTCATCGTGATATCCCAATCCCAATGGCGCTGCTGCCAATTCTCTACATGAGCTGCGAAAAACGGCGTACCATACAGCCTGTGGTAGTTAAACTTGCTTCCGAAAAGTCTAAGCTCTATACCGTATTCAATATACAACGGTTTTATACGGAATGAAGGATCGCTATGAAAAACAACGCCTGGGCCAAAATAGCCCCTCAAACCACTTGAAAACTGATAAGAAGAAAAAAGGTCGATCGCCTCCATGCTTGGGTTCTTCCTCCTGCTCACCTCCTTGCGGTGATTGCAAAGGAACTCATCTCCCAAATGGGAAGAAATATGGTAAATTCTGAAACGAAACGACCACTGATCAAAAGCATAGGTCAGAGGAATACCCACCAAATAATCGGTATTGACCAGTTCGCAGGTTTCATGTTTGGGACGATGGGGAATATTAGAATAATTGAATACAGACCAAATGCCCGCCTCAATCCCAATCTGCAGATCCCCCCGCATCACATTGATCCACCGGAAAATCGGAAAATCATCCCCTAACGACACGGCTGCACAAATATCCCCGCACACTCTATCGCCAAATCTGACCGCTGCCGAGTTAATCGGCTGCCTAGGATCTGCAATCAAGGGAGCAAACAACACAGTCGACTGAGGAAACCATACACCGCTGACACGCGGCTGCTCCACATACTGCTTTCTGGCCTCCAACTCCTGCTTGGTGACATCAGTCACTGCAACCGACTTTACCCCTGGCAAATCCTTAACAAATGAAATGATCGACTTTGAGAGCAAATCATTGTGGGGAAGATTAGCTAGAAAGACCTTGTGATCTTTGACAATGACCACCACTTGATATTCATAGTAGTGAACATCGATCAACGCCTGAATGTATCCCTCGAGATAGGGATCGGTAGCATCTGCAAAATTCTCGACAGGGAGATTATCTGCGCGCGTCAATAACTCTGTATTGATCTTGGCAATCAACTCATCGTCGATCGTTTCTGCGTATAGAGAAAAACAGCATAGAGATGCCCCAATGACCGCCGCCCAATTTTTTCTCAAAGTCACCCTCAATACAAATAAGTCTGTAAATAATTATCTATAAACCACAAAAGACTTTATCGCAAAAAATATTTTCACACCTCTTATTTTTACATTACAAATTTTCCCACTGGAAATAGTTTTGCCTCTTCGTTATGATTCCCAACTCTTGGGGCAATAGCTCAGTTGGTTAGAGCAGCGGACTCATAACCCGCTGGTCGCAGGTTCAAGTCCTGCTTGCCCCACTTTCTTAAGTAACTCTGGCATAGGAAACTTTAACCAGAGGCACTCATGCAAACTCTCCGAAAAACACGAATTTTCCGCATTTTTTCCGCAAATGACTGGAACCAACCAGAACTCATCGCTTTTAAAATACATTCATCAATTCAGTCCTCAAAATCACGTCAACTTTTTCCTCAAATGCGGAAAAATTGCGTAAATTCGAATCTTTTGAGATCAAAAGAGAACTGATTAGCAATGACAAGAACCATCGGGAGCAACGGATTATATATCCTGTATCCCAATAATTCCCTAATGTTTTAAAATTCAAGTTTGAGTTCCAGAAGATTATGAAAAGCTCCGACAATATCAGATGTATTCGCAAGTATCAGAAAAAAGATGGATCTATTACTTTCCATGCCGAAGTGCGTCGCAAAAACGCCAAACCTCTTCGTGAGTCGTTCCGGACTTTGACAGATGCCAAGAACTGGGTCAGAAAACAGGAAAGTTCGATTCTCGATGGAAAATACATGCCCGACAATAAGGCACGCAAGTATACCCTCTCCGATTTGATCGACCAGTATATCCGCCTTCACCTCAGCAAGTTCCCCCGCCGCCTTGAAGATCAGACATCGCACCTGAAATGGTGGCAAGCCGAATATGGACATAAACCCCTGATCGAAATCTCTCCTTCCCTGCTTGCCGAAGCAAAGGAACTCCTTCTCAACGGCACAACCTCTCGCAAAACAAACCGCACGAATTCCACGGTCAATCGCTATTTCTCCAGCCTCAGCAGAGCCTTTACCATAGCCTTTCAAGAGTGGCAATGGATTAGCGAAAATCCTTTCCGCCGAGTATCGAAACTCAAAGAAAATAGCGGCAGAAACCGATTCTTGAGTAAGGAAGAGCTTTATGCGCTTCTCGGACATTGCAAAGAAAGCAAAAATCCCCACCTCTATGGCATGGTTCTTATTGCCGCCTCGATGGGACTGCGATTTGGGGAAATTGCGAGCCTCCGCTGGAGGCATATCGATTTTGATAACGGTTTTGCGACCATCGAAACGAGCAAAAATGGCGATTCCCGCGTTGTTCCATTGCCTGGACAAGTCACAGCCTACCTCAAGGACTTGCAACACCCCAAACTTCCCGAAGAATTCCTGTTCCCTTCTAAAGACCCGGAAAAACGCCATCCTCCCTCAATGATCAGGAAGGCATTCCAAAAAGCACTACAACTAGCCGGAATTCAAAACTTCAAATATCACGATTTGCGGCATACTTGCGCCAGCCACCTCGCAATGAATGGCGCTACCCAGGGCGAACTCATGGAAATCCTGGGACACCGCTCGCCGGCAATGACGAGAAGATACGCACACTTTAGCAAAGAACATATCGCCCGCGTCCTGCAAAAAACCAGTAACAATCTGATCGGCCCTCAAGGAGGCACTTCATGACAATCTACTTGCCCTCTGATCCAGTTCTCTTCCGAAAGGCTTTTGATACCGCCTACGACCGAATTTTAGGCAGTAAACAAGATATTTCCTTTTATGCCTTTTACATTGAACTGACCTCAAGACTTCAAGAGCATCCGCATTTCAAGGATTACCTGATTGAACTTGAGGACGAGTCCGGTAACAAAAAGCAGGAATTCGGCATTGCTGCGTTGGAAGCTCTCGAAGACAGCTGGACCAATCTTTGGAAATATCACAGCCATAGCTTCAAACATCGGAAACAGCTCGCTAGAATCAAGCGAATGATTACAACACCGCATGAAATTTCATATTCCCCTCTTTATCACCGCGTTCTTTTCCGCCTATTCGAATTCTGCTATTTCTCCTCGTTTTGCCGTTTTATAGAAGAAGCTCCCAGGCTTTTTCGATCGATGCAATCCGCACTGCGTTTCGCCTCCATCCAGCTCGATCACCTCCATCCATCCAAAAAAGGATATTTTACTGAAAGAAAAGCCACATTATTGAAATTGTCTAAAAAAGATAAGCGATGCGGCCTTCACAAAAGGATCTTTGATCCTGGGGCAAATAAGGGGCCATTCCAACGAACGGCGGAACAGATCCATCCGGCTTATTTTTGTTCCAAGATCGAACAGATCGAAAAAAGATTTTCCATTTCAGAACGGAACAACTATGAAAAACGGCGGAATATGCAGGCCATTGCGGAAACCAACCCCGCTTTTTGCTGGGAGAGAATTCGGTTTCTAAAACAATGCTATGCTTTCAATGAAGCTGTCCCTGCGTGCAACCCCTCGAAAGGGCGATGGAAGTCGGTTCGAGAAAATGCCTGGAAATCTGCTCAAGAAAAGTGCGAGTTAGAGACTCTTTTAGGAGCGAAAATGGCTCTTATGCAAAAACTGTCACTGCAGCCGTGTTCCGCGGTCGACTCATTCCTCTTGTGCGAGCATCAAATCCACAGGAAGGACTATGAAAAGTATCTCCATTCCCTCAAAAATCACATTCATGCCCAACTCTTTAAAATCGAGAACACGCAACAAAACACCGTAGAAAATCCTGAATTGGAACTTCCTGGCACCCAAAGAGATTGGTTTGTAATCGATTTAGCCCCCAAATTCTGGAAAGCGCATCCGTTGGGAAAACGAGATGATGCTTATCAAGATTACCTTCTTAAGTGCCATCCCCAAAGACGACTTTCAAGAGAACGATGGGAGCAAATCGTCCGGAAACACAAGCTCGATCCCCGTCCGCCGTCTGCAAAAAAGCGAGGCCCAGGCAAAAAGACCTGTCAAAATTGACCTGTAATCGAATTAAGCCTCTTTTTCTTTTTTCTCTCGGACACTTAATCTAAAAAGCCCTGTCATTTCGATACACCCATTTTCTAATTAAATCTTTATGGTTCAATGAGAAATGAACAGCAACACTGTAACCCATAAGGATTCAGCATGAACCAGATTCCAGACATACCAGTCACCTTCAAAGGCTTTCACAAAAACTATGAATATCCTAGCCATGGAGCACTAAGAAAAATGGCGTTCGAAAGCGAGCAGAATGGGCTCAAAGAAGCTTTTTTGAAAATAGGTCGCCGAAGGCTTGTTTTACCTGAGACTCTTTTTCGTTTGCTCCGGGAAAAAGGCTCTAAATAACAAAAATCGATGGGTCGCTTTTCTTGAGCAATCAGCAACCCATCGAAGGATTAAAGATATGTCACGCAGTATAAATCAACTCGATGACCCCGCGCAAGGGGAATTAAAGGAAATTGAGCGTTTCGCCGTGTTCAGATTGCAGCACAGACTGGGAAAAGGAATCAAAAGCCGTATCAAATCGCTCGGATGCAGCTGGAGCACGCTACATCATGGGTGGCTCTGTCCCTTCAGTAAACAGCAGGAGGTTCAACAGGAGATTGAAAAATCAAAGCTTGCCTATGATGTTCAAACGATATCGCTGCCAATGGGAATGATTTCCTCCAATCCAAAAATTACAGGTCGTCAATCTCAGTTAGAAATTCTTGAGATACAAACCTATAAAGACGAAGAACAGCTATTAAAAGATGTTTATCAATATGATCCTTCCCTTCGACCCGAAGACTTTGCCCTACAACCATCTGAAGAAAATAAAAGTGCTTATCAGATTCAATCCGAACTAGATTTCCATAGACGCTGGACTACTATACAGGAGGAAAAAGAAAAAGCTCAGCGGATTAGGGAGGAAATCTCCCATTTAAATGCAGATTCAGGTGAAAAAGTACTCGATTCCGAGGCGCCCTTGCTCAGTGCAGATACCCTGATTGAGCAGCATTTTCAATTGGAGGGCCTAAGGACCCTTCAATACTGCTCAAACGCGTTCTGGAGATGGGAAGGAAGCAAATATATCGAGGTGAGTGAAAATGGCATGCGCCAAACTATTTATAATTTTTTACGCGATGCCAAAAAACTTAACGACGGTGGTCATCTGGATAATTTTAACCCCACTAAGTTCAAGGTCGATCAGATCTTTGATGCCCTTCGAGCCGTCTGTCATTTGGACCACTCCCCTGCAAGTGGAGCTATCTGGGTAGATGGAAGAAGAGAGCCAGAACCAAGATATCTTATCTCTTTCAGAAATGGCCTACTGGGTATACGAGAATGGCTTCTTAACAACAACGTGGGACTAATTTCACATACCCCCTTACTCTTAAATGTTAATTCTTTAGATTTTGATTTTGACCCCCATGCTCCCGAGCCGGAAGAATGGTTGAAGTTTCTGAATGCTATTTGGCCAGAAGATATGGAAAGCGTACAAACTCTTCAGGAGTGGATAGGCTATCTACTAACCCAAGACACTCGACAGCATAAAATCCTTCTGATTGTAGGTCCGCCTAGGAGTGGAAAAGGAACAATCGGAAGGGTGCTGCACGAGCTGTTGGGGGTTTTTAATGTGGTTGGCCCTACCCTCTCAAGTCTGGGAGGAGAGTTCGGCCTTCAACCTCTTTTGAATAAAATGCTAGCAACCATTTCAGATGCAAGACTGAATGGCAGAGGAAATAACAGTCTCATCATCGAAAGACTTTTGAGCATCAGTGGTGAAGATCCTCTCACCATCAATCGGAAATTCCTTCCTTCCCTGACAATTCAGTTGCCCACTCGAATCATGATGATGAGCAATGAGCTACCAGATATGCGGGATGCAAGCGGGGCCTTAGCCAAGCGATACATCGTTTTAACTCTGCAAAAAAGTTGGTTCGGCCAAGAGGACACAGACCTCTTTAATCGACTCCGTGCGGAACTGCCCGGTATCTTGTTATGGGCTTTGAGAGGACTTGCTCAACTTCAACAAAGAGGGAAGTTTCTTCAGCCAACCTCATCAGCTCAAACTGTCGAAGAGCTTGAAGCGATAACGAGTCCGATCAAAGCTTTTATTTCCGAAAGGTGCGACATCAAACCCCACGCATCAGTGCCTGTGGCCGTTCTCTTCGAAGCCTGGCGCAACTGGTGCAACGCTACCGGCTATCCCCAAAGCGGGAACGTGCAATCTTTCGGTAAAAACCTTCGCGCGGCATTCCCAGAGGTTGCAACGTCGAGGCCTCAACAAGATCATGGTCGAGAGAGATGCTATATTGGGGTTTCTCTTATTTCAACCCAGAATCCGTCCGCGGACGTCCGCGGACAATCCTGGGAGGAATTTGAGTAAGAAGGGTGGTCAGTACATGAAAAGTCTAAGTAAGGAGATTTATGAATAAAGGAAAAGAACTAGAAAAAAGACAACAGGAGCCTGTTTCCAAAATAGGAAATCCAGCGAGTGAAGCGGAACCTTTTCTCAAATGGAAGTATAAATTCAATCAAGAAACAGGAAAAAATGAGTTTGATTCCCTTCAGCTATCCGACGGAAGCCCCCTTGATATCCACAGTCTGTATGGAGCATTCAAAAGGGCTACTGGCACCTCTGAAGTGGCAATAGGGGAGCGGATCTTAAATAAAGTTGCATATGGAATGACTACAGAGAAGCACGACGTCCGATTGAATGAGGTATCAGCTTTACTGCCCGCCTTACATCCAAAAGATGAAGCAGAAGCAATGTTACTCGGTCAGTTTCTCACGCTTCAGGATTCAGGAATGAAATGCCTGAGGCTCGCCAATCTGCCAGATCAGGGATTCTACCATCAAGAAAGACTCTTGATTTTGGCGAACAAGCTTTTAAATACCGCCAATCAAACCATGCAAACCGTTTTAAAATACCGCTCCGGTGGGCAACAGACAGTTCAGGTTGTCCATGTTTATAATGAAGGTCAAACCATAGTGGCCCAAAACCTCTCCCCTCCAACAAGGGAGGGGGCCCAGAAAAAATTCGAGAATTGAACCCCTTGGATCATTGTGGCTCAATGCATAGCAAAAAGTAAAAGATCGAAGGAGCGATGTCTTAAATGGGCTGTCCGCGGAAGAAATACCTGCCATATGCATGGAGGCACTTCCAGAGGACCGAGGACTAAAATCGGCAAAGATCGTGCTCATCAAGCTGCTCTACGACACGGTGGACATACCCAAGAAGCCCGAGCATTACAACGGGCGGCTATGGACTTAATTCGCCAAAGCAAAGATATTTTGTTCTCGTTTTTATAAGATTAGCCACCTAATCATAGACGAAATAATCTCAATCACAGCTCAAAAAAAAGCTTCGACTTATCAAGAATAGACCCAAATGAAATAATGGCCCTCCTAGCAGATAACATGGTCGGCCTTATGAAAAGTATTCTGAAATTCTTCTGGTCCCCTGGCATTCTCATTTGCTGTGCACTCGCTTTCGCAGGTTATATGGCTTGGAAGGAGTACAGCATCAACAGTACTCTCGTGGAAGAGTCGCTGAAAGGAAACCGGAACGCCATAGCAATTCTTGCCAAATATGAAAAACCCTGGAAACTAAATGAGCAAATTATCCAGGGAGCTATTTCAGGAAATCCTTATGCGTTGGAAGTGCTTAATATCACTCCTGAACCGCTCATTCAATAACATAAACTGACTTATTCTAAACAACCTAAATGCTTTCGTACAGCAGCTCGGTATTTGCAAAAATCACAAGATTTCCCTGGCTCAGGACAGTCATTGCATTCAAGACACTTACGGATTTCCAATAACGTTTTCTCCACCCAGGAGTCATCTCCAGTATAAGGAATAACAGAGATCGAAAATTCAAGCTTCCCTTCAAATTGATCTTTGGAGTCATCTCCATTGCAATAAATGAAATATCCGGTATTCGATACTTGAAACTCCCTTCGCCTCAATAACCATTGATAGAACTCGATTTGCTTTTTCAATTTATTTTTGTAATCACTGTCATCTAATTGAATTTCTTTAGTGGTGGCAGTGGCCTTGTAATCGACTACAATCAGCTCCCCGTCAGAGTTGATCCAGAGATCGTCAATAGCACCTGTAATGATAAAATTTGTAGGCTCATGATGATATTGGACTCCCTGAAAATTGGCCCGCCAAATATCAAGATCGGGGTGAGCAAAGGGTATTGCATCGATGCCGTGCTCGACCATTAGAGGATGGGGTTTTCCTTGAATCCTATAAGCATCAAATTCCTTCTTCAAAAGCGTATCAACCGCAGTATTAAGCCGAAAAGGAGCGCCATCAGGACAAGCCGTTCCACATCGGCGATCCAGATAAAAGCAACGCGGACAGTCAAGATAGTCTTGAACTTTTGAACGACTGATCTTGAATGGCTTCAGCTCATCAACACAAAATAAATTTCTAGATCTGTTTTGTTTGTATTTCATTTAAAAATAATAATTGTAGCGTAAATTTAGTTTATGTTTGTTTAATTTAATTGCTGTTGGTATATTACTATTCATTCGTAATTAAACACAAACACAACGATGACGATTAGGCGCAGAATTTCAAAAAATAACGACGAGTCTAAAAGATCTTCTTCATTTTTTAAAGAAAATTTTGGTACGGTGACTGAACAGGGCACCGAAGATCATTCTCTAGGCGAAAGTGAATCTGAATTAAAAAGTGCCCACACAGATGAGGCACTTATGTTCGAGCGGGCTTTTAAAAATATCGATGACGTTCTTTGGAAGGATGCAGGATGCACGAGTGAATTGGATTATACCGAGCAAACATCATGGATTTTATTCCTAAAATACTTGGACGCTCTCGAGCGTGACAAGGCTCTTGAGGCTGAATTAAACGGGAAAACATACTCTCATATCTTGGAAAAACCCTATCTATGGGATAGTTGGGCTGTTCCTAAAAATAAGGATGGTAAGATTGATCATAACGTTGCTCTGACCGGCAATGATTTATTGGTCTTTGTCAATCAGAAGCTTTTTCCTTACTTGCAGAGCTTTAAGACAAAGGCAGCAAGCCCGAATACCATTGAATATAAGATCGGAGAGATTTTCAGCGAAATTAAAAACCGAATTCAAAGCGGCTATAGCTTACGTGATATCATCGATCACATCGATGAATTGCAATTCCGTTCTCAGACGCAGAAGTATGAATTGTCGCACCTCTACGAAGTTAAAATTAAGAACATGGGGAATGCTGGGCGCAATGGAGGAGAGTATTATACTCCTCGGGCGCTCATCCGAGCTATCATACGGGTTGTACAGCCAAAGATCGGGGAAACGATTTACGATGGCGCAGTGGGCTCCGCTGGTTTTTTGTGCGAAGCGTTCGACTACATGAAATCAAGAGGTAACCTTGCTACCAACGACCTCGCTACCCTACAAACGCACACCTTCTACGGCAAAGAAAAGAAACCTCTTGCTTACATCATAGCGATCATGAATATGATTTTGCATGGCATTGAGGCTCCAAACATCCTTCGCACCAATACATTATCAGAGAATCTCTCCGATATTCAAGAAAAAGATCGCTATGATGTAATCCTAGCCAATCCTCCATTCGGAGGCAAAGAGCGCCCAGAGGTTCAACAAAATTTCTCCATCCGCACTAGCGAAACAGCTTTTTTATTTCTGCAACATTTCATCAAGATGCTCAAGGCTGGCGGACGAGCTGGTGTGGTTATCAAAAATACTTTTCTCTCCAACACAGACAATGCTGCGGTAGCGTTGCGCAAACTATTACTGGAAAGTTGCAATCTACATACCATACTGGATTGCCCAGGAGGCACCTTCCAAGGCGCAGGCGTGAAAACCGTAGTTCTATTTTTCGAGAAGGGCACGAAAACACGGAAGATCTGGTTTTATCAACTTGATGCCGGTCGCAACCTTGGCAAGACCAATCCACTCAATGACACTGACATTAAAGAATTTATTGAATTACAAAAAAACTTTGCTGACTCGCCTAAGAGCTGGAGCGTGGATGCCCAGAACATTGATCAGATGACTTTCGATTTATCTGTAAAGAACCCGAATGGCGGCGAGGCGATAAAGCATTGTAGTCCTAATGAGATCATGGCTGAGATCGTCGCATTAGATGCTGAAAATGCAGAAGTACTGGCAAATATTCGGAGATTGCTATGAAAAAAGGATGGCAGACAAAGACTATAGGGACCGTATGTGAAATCGTGAATGGTGGCACTCCAAAAACAAGTGTGCCGAAATATTGGGATGGTAACCATCTGTGGATCACGCCAGCCGAAATGGGAAAGTGCTTCAATCCTTATGTCAGTGATACCAAACGGAAGATTACTGATGTGGGTCTTCATGATAGCTCAGCAAAAATGTTACCGCCCAGATCAGTAATTCTCTCATCGCGGGCTCCAATTGGGCATTTGATCATAAATACCGAAGAAATGGCGACTAACCAAGGTTGCAAAGGACTGATCCCTAATAGCCAACTCCATCACAAATTTCTGTACTACTACCTAGAAAATATAACCGATCTTCTTAACTTCCTTGGAACAGGGACTACTTTCAAAGAGTTATCTAGCAACAAGCTCAAAGAAGTCACAATTCCCATCCCACCGCTTTCTGAACAAAAACGAATCGTCGCCATCCTCGACGAAGCATTCGAGGGCATCACGACCGCTAAAATCAATGTCGAAAAGAACCTCCAGAATGTCCGAGCCCTCTTTCAAAACCACCTCGATGCAATTTTCACCCAAGAGGGTGAGGAATGGATGAAAAAAACACTAGAAACCTTTTGCTCATTCGAGAATGGAGATAGAGGAACGAACTACCCATCCAAATCTGTTCGAACGACTACTGGTATTCCATTTATTAACGCTGGTCATTTGACCGATGATGGAATAGATCTCGAATCAATGGACTACATTTCAAGGGAGCGATTCGGCCTGCTTACCAATGGGAAAATTCGTAAAGGAGATATTCTCTTCTGTCTGCGAGGTTCTCTTGGAAAATTTGCAAGCGTTGGTGACCTAGCCGAAGGAGCGATTGCCTCATCATTAGTAATCGTACGCCCTAATAAAACAGTCTTGAACGAATTTATTATTGCCTATTTTCGTAGCTCACTTTGCACTGAAATGATTGATTGCTTCAAGAATGGTGCAGCTCAACCGAATTTGTCCGCTCAAAGTCTTAAAAAATTTATTATCCCCGTCCCTTCACTCTCAGAACAAGAATCTGCCATCAAAATTCTCACCAAATTTAGAGCTGAAACTCGTCGGCTCAAAGGCATCTACAAGCAGAAACTATCCGCACTAGAATCGTTGAAAGAATCACTTCTCAACCGAGCTTTCTCTGGGAACCTATAGGACATCATGATGAACGAAGCCGAAACCAGAGCTGAACATATCGATCCAGCATTAAAAACAGCTGGTTGGGGCGTCGTTGAGGGCAGTAAAATTCTGAGAGAATATTCCATTACTCCAGGACGTGTCGAAGGTCATGGAAGACGCAGGAAACCGCTAAGTGCTGATTATGTGTTAGTTTATCGCAATCATAAGATCGCTGTCATTGAGGCCAAGCCTTGGGACGATCCACTGACGGAAGGGGTTGCCCAGGCCAAGGATTACGCATTGAAGCTGGCTATCCGGTTTACCTATTCCACCAATGGCCAAGGCATCTATGGCATTGACATGCAGACCGGGAAGGAAGGCGAGATCCCGCGCTTTCCCACACCAAATGAACTCTGGAATACGACCTTTGCCAAGGTCAATGCTTGGCGCGATCGATTCGCTGGCGTCCCTTTTGAGGACAAGGGAGGTTCGCATTCCAGTCGGTACTATCAGGACATTGCCGTTGAACGGGTGATGGAGGCGATTAGTGAAGATCGTCAACGCATTCTCCTAACTCTCGCCACGGGCACGGGTAAGACATTTATCGCATTTCAAATAGCATGGAAACTGTTTCATAGCCGTTGGAATCTGATTAGAAAACCTTTGCGCCAACCACGCATCCTCTTTCTTGCTGACCGTAATATCCTAGCAGATCAAGCCTTCAATGCCTTCTCCTCTTTTCCTGAGGATGCACTTGTACGTATTGATCCGATGGATATCCGGAAGAATGGCAGGGTACCAAAAAACGGCAGCTTGTTCTTTACTATTTTCCAGACTTTTATGAGCGGGCCGCCTAAGGACGGGCAGCCATCTCCTTATTTTGGGAACTATTTACCTGACTTCTTCGATTTCATCATTATTGATGAGTGCCATCGAGGGGGCGCACGCGATGAGAGCAACTGGCGTGGCATCCTCGAATACTTTTCCCCAGCGGTTCAGCTAGGACTTACCGCCACGCCCAAGCGCAAGGATAATGTGGATACCTACGATTACTTCGGCGAGCCGGTTTATATCTACTCGCTCAAGGAAGGTATCAATGACGGCTTCCTCACGCCCTTTAAAGTGCAGCAGATTTCAACAACACTCGACGACTACGTATATACATCCGATGATGAGTTAGTTGATGGTGAAATCGAGGGTAGAAGGCGTTATATAGAACCTGATTTCAATAAAATCATCGAAATCAAAGAGCGTGAGAGAAAGCGTGTTGAAATTTTCATGAACCAGATCAATCAAAATGAGAAGACTCTTGTATTCTGCGCTACACAGCATCATGCATTGATGGTACGCGACTTCATCAATCAGATTAAAACAAGCAAAGATCCCAATTACTGCCAAAGAGTGACAGCTAATGATGGAATCCTGGGGGATCAGCACCTTCGCGCTTTTCAAGACAACGAGAAAACAATACCAACTATCCTTACGACCTCGCAGAAACTCTCAACAGGAGTAGATGCTCGCAATATCCGCAATATCGTTCTCATGCGTTCAGTAAATTCTATGATTGAATTCAAGCAGATCATCGGACGAGGCACACGTCTATATGACGGAAAGGATTACTTCACGATTTATGACTTTGTAAAAGCTCATCGTCGTTTCCAAGATCCTGAATGGGATGGGCCACCAGTAGAAGAGCCCTCATGCTCAAAGTGTGATTGTCGGCCTTGTGAATGCGAAAGGAGAGCTCCACAACCATGCTTGATGTGTCACCAGCGTCCCTGTGAGTGTCCAAAAGACCTTTGCCCTGTTTGCAGAAAGCTAGACTGCATGTGTAAGAAAAAAATAAAAGCGAAAGTAAAACTCGCTGATGGCAAAGAACGTAACATCCAGCACATGGTAGCTACTTCGTTCTGGCATCCTGATGGGATTCCAATGTCGTCTTTGCAGTTTATGGAACAGCTCTTTGGCAAACTGCCAGAGTTTTTCAAGGACGAAGAAGAACTCCGCGAATTATGGAGCATGCCGGATACACGAAAGAAGCTCTTGCAAGGGCTTGCCGAGAAAGGTTTTGGCAGTGAGCAGCTAATCGAAATGCAAAAGATCATTAATGCCGAGAAAAGCGATCTATTTGACGTTCTAGCCTACGTGGCCTATGCCCTTCCTCCTCTCACACGAGAAGAACGAGCAACACGAGCCAAGGTACTCATCAGTCAGGACTTCAACAGCAACCAGCAAATTTTTCTTGATTTTGTCCTCTCACAATATATCAACTTTGGCACGGAAGAGCTTAACCAGGAAAAACTAGCTCCACTGCTGCTGCTCAAATATCACAACTCTCTCACCGATGCTGTTGCCAAATTAGGAAGACCTGATGAAATCGGCAAAACATTCGCGGGCTTCCAAAAATATCTGTATCAAGGCAGGTCATCATGCCAATATATGAACACCTAACAAGTCTAGATTTGAAAAATCCCTTGGAGCTGGAATAGTGTCTATATTCAATCTATTTCTCAAACATTTTTGGTTTGGTGCTCAAGGCTTTTGCTAGTTTCTTGGCATCTTCGGAAGAAATCTCCTTCTTCCCTGTTTCCATTTTGCTTATTGTAGATTTTGATACATCGAGTTTTTTTGCAAGTTGCTCTTGTGTTAGTCCCTCTCTTCCCCGAAGACCTTTAAGGACCACAGACTGTTGAGGCAAATTTTTTCTTCTATTCATCTAATCCCTTCTCTGACCTATTTGTAAGGGGCACCTTCCCTTGTTCCAACATAGTTAATTTCAATAAGTTGAATTTTATGATCAGTGACATCCCAAACCGCTACATATGTCGGACGACCTTTCTTATTCAGGTGACAATGATAGCGAATCTTTTTTTTATCCAAAGAACTGAAATTTGGCCAGTCCTTTTGTATAGGACCTTCTGTTTTGAGAGAAACCTCCAAAGTGGTAACCATGTCTTGAAATTTTTGAGGAAGCTTTCTCTTTTGCTTTTGCGCCTTGTTTGACAGGGTTACTCCCCAGAGTCTTTCATTGCCCAAAACCCATCCTCTGTTCCATCCAGACTGATCAAGGCTAAGATTTTCCGCATTTTTTCCGCAAATGATTTGAACTTCTCAGATCTTTTCTGCACCAACCTGAACAAGACCTTAATAATCTTGAGAGGAAAAAGTGGTTCTGGTTAACTCTATTTTGTTCAGAGTTACACGAGAAAACGGACTCATAACCCGCTGGTCGCAGGTTCAAGTCCTGCTTGCCCCATCTTTTACCTAGAGTCTGTCGTTGATTTGAATATTTAGACACCGTAAAAAAATATGTTCGAAGAACACGTTCAGTTCATTACTCCACCTGAAGACACCGTACTTTGGCGCTACCTCGACTTCACTAAGTTCGCCTCTCTACTCGACAAAAAGGCGATGTATTTTTGTAGGACTGATCTGCTTGGCGATCCCTTTGAGGGCTCCTACCCAAAGGGAAGCCTTGCATCTCGAGAACAACATTTTCAGGAAATGGGATATAAGGAAACGCTCTTACCGGTTCTGCGAGCCAACAGTCGCGAATCGAGAAGACAAATGTACGTGAACTGCTGGCACATGAACCCAATCGAATCCGATGCGATGTGGAATCGCTACACCTCAAATGACCGCACCAGTGAAGGGATTGCAATCCGAACTACGTTCGGGAAGCTGAAAGATTGTTTTAAAGCCACTGAAAAACAAATCTTTATCGGCCAGGTTTTCTATGTTGATTACAGCATCGCTCTTTGGATGGGCACGATGAAAAATCCAGATACGGGCGAAGAGCGTTCCGCTCCTGCCTACGGAGGTGGATTCCATGCCGTTTTACATAAAAGAAATAGTTTCGAATACGAAAGAGAGCTGCGCTGCCTTTTTTGGCAGCCCCATATCAGGAATGATCAAATTGATCTTTCAGCCCAAGACATCAATGCAGGCCACTACATAGAGGTCGACCTCGCATGTCTAGTTGATGCAGTACACATCGCTCCAAATGCGGGGACATGGTTCAAAGAATTGACCGAAAGCACTATTCAAAAGAATGGCCATTCTTTCCCAGTCATCCATTCAGCGTTAGCCGAAGAGCCTATTTTCTAAAAGCTGCAGACGGATGTGTTATAGATCCCCATAAGTTCAGGGTCCTCTATATTGGTCATTCAAAGGTGAATTTTTGATGGAACATGGAAACCAAAAAAACCTCAAAATTTGAAACATGGCGACTAAGAGTTTCACCAAATTCGCTGGTTTTCGGCCACAGAGATCCCTCACCCTCGGACCCCCCCATATGGAGGGGCTCAGGCAAAAGCTCACCCTTTTAAAAGTCTTGCATTGAACTGGCCAAACTTCAAAAATCAACGCCCGAATTTCGGCGGCAGCTATTCATCCATTCATTATACTGGGGCACCAACAAGAGGCAAAAAGGATGATCAAGCCCGAAACAAAGAAAAAATATTACAAAGCTCTAATCGATAAAAACCCGGAATATGAAGGTGTTTTTTTTGTAGGAGTTACGACAACCGGTGTCTTCTGTCGTCCAACATGTCCGGCAAGAAAGCCGAAATTTGAAAATTGTGAGTTTTATGAGACCGCTGAGCAGGCGCTTTTAGCCTCATTTAGACCATGCAAACGGTGCCGTCCCCTGTCCCATCCCCAATCTTGTCTCAAAACTTATCCAAACACTGGTAGACGCTGTCGAAAAGAACCCAGAGAAACGGTGGAAAGATAAAGATTTTCGAGAGCTATCTGTTGACGTCACAACTGCACGCCGTCAGTTTAAAAAACGATTTGGAATGACATTTGTTCAATATGCAAGAGCGCGGCGCATGGGAATTGCCATGAAACAAATCAGAGCAGGTGAAGCTGTCATCGAAGCGCAACTTTCAACTGGATACGAATCGAGCAGCGGCTTTAGGGATGCATTTTCCCGCATTATGGGTGCAGCCCCTACCAAACTAGGACATAGCAACATTTTGAGAGCATCCTGGCTGGATACTCCTCTTGGACCGATGATAGCCATTGCTAACGAGGAGGTTCTTTATCTTTTAGAATTTGTAGATCGCCGAGGTTTAGAGCGCGAGGTTGAACGCCTCAGGCAAAAAACAAAATCAGCAATTATTCCCGGGCAAACGAAAGTGATTAGTTCGATTGAAAAAGAACTCAAACTCTATTTCGATGGCAAGTTAAGAGAATTCAAAACGTCCCTATTTTTTCTAGGATCCCCTTTTCAAAAGCGTGTCTGGGACGAGTTGAGGAAAATTCCCCACGGAGAAACGCGGTCGTACTCCGACATAGCGGCAAGCCTAGGCAAGCCATCCGCATTTCGTGCCGTTGCCCAGGCAAATGGTGCAAATCAAATTGCCATTGTTATTCCATGTCACCGCGTCATCAATAAGAATGAGAACCTAGGTGGCTATGGGGGAGGCTTGATGCGGAAAAAATGGTTACTAAAACATGAAAAAAAGGTACTGCATGACAACTCAATATGACCGCGCTATTTTACTCAAAAATCTCCATGTCAAGGGCGATCCTCTCATTCTATTCAACGTCTGGGATGCTGGAAGCGCAAAAGCCACACAGGAGGCCGGGGCAAAAGTGATTGCCACGAGTAGCTGGGCAGTTGCTGCGGCGCATGGATGTGATGATGGAGAAAAACTGTCATTCGCTCTGGCTCTTGCCAACTTCCAGCGGATTATTGCAAATGTTGATCTTCCCGTGACAGTTGATCTAGAGGGGGGTTACGATCCAAGCCCATCGGTCGTGCAAGAAAATGTGATAAAAGTGATTGAAGCTGGCGCAGTGGGAATAAATTTTGAAGATCAGATCATTGGCGGAGAAGGACTTTATTCTATTGAAGACCAGTGCGCACGTATTAGAGCAGTCCGTAAAGCAGCCGATCTGACATCAATTCCTATTTTCATCAATGCGCGAACTGATATCTTTTTTAAAGCCGATCCCATCAACCATGATGACTCCCTCATAAAGGAAGCCATACTCCGCGCATCTGCCTACGCAGAAGCAGGTGCCGACGGATTTTTTGTTCCCGGCTTGGGAACTGCTCAATATATTGAAAAATTGTGCAGACATGCTCCCATACCTATCAATGTAATGATCTTGCCTAATATACCCTCAGTTAGACAGCTTGCATCCTTGGGAGTCGCTCGTATTAGCTACGGCCCAGGCCCCTATTGCCTTGTAATGGATGCCTTGAAAGAAGCAGGTCGTAAGGCTCTTTCCGCTACTTGTGAATAAAGTGTGCCATTATTAAAAAAATGACAGTCAAACTGCGAGAGGCACTCAGTATATCCTGTCCTTGAAAACTCTTCACCTATTACATTATATACCACAATGCCTTTGCATTGCAGAGTCCAGTAAGTATCATCTTCGTCTCTGTGGTAAGCTATTTTAAAGCCTTTGCAATCAGATAAGCATAATAGTTCACAATCTCGTGCCCAAGTGCCATCTGCCAAAGTATTGAGTCTTTCGACTTTCATAAAGCTACTCTACCTCATTATTCTTTTCAGTTTCCCACAGGCCCTCTGTCTTAACACCTGTGAATTTATCCCATGCTTTACAATAAGCAATTGTATTTTCTCCCAGGTATTTAGCGAATTTGCTGAATTTAATTTCATCGGGATCCTTGCTCATTAAATACTCTAAAAATGATGTTGTCATTGCATTTTGCACCGATTCATCTCCATTGCAGAGTAAAAACTCAATGAAATCAAAGATTTTTTTAATTTCCACTTCGTTATCGGATTTTATCACATCTATAGCGTATTCGCAAAAAGGTAGCATTTGGATAGTAAGCCCTTGGTCTGAACCAAAGTCTTGAACATAAGACTCCCAATATGCTGAGAACTTTTGAAAAACTTCTTTCATTAATTCTATACATTTCTCACCTGTTATTTTTTCCATTCATTCCCCCAAGGCATTATGTAAATCTTTAATAATGTTTTCAGCGGCAGCTCGATCCCCTGATCTTGCCGTGGGATTGTTTTTCAACCATTTCTCAAGAGAAGTGACTATATCTTTTCCTTTTTGAAAATGTGATTTGGCAAAGACCTTTTCCCCAGTCAGTAATTCATGTCGAATCGCTGCAGCGGTACTTCCACTGCCGATACTTGCATTTGGCCTATAGTTGAAATTAACTAATCTTTTGAGATTAGGATCAACTACATATGGTTCTGCCATCTTCGCCCGTAATATAGTTTTATAGTCTTCAAAAGCAGCACAATTATAAGCGCCTCCTACTTGGGGTGTAAACTTTCGCTCAAAAATTCACAGCCTTATCAATAAAATTTCCGGTATGATCCCGTCCCCCATCGGTCTGGATAACCAGCCTCGGTTCTTTTTTTCGCTTTCTAAAAGGATTGAATAATCGACGTCTTTCCGA
>CAJCHM010000086.1 GCA_903970255.1 Acidobacteriota bacterium | reverse complement strand
AGTATGTTCTTACGATCCCATCTTTGCAGGGTTTTTGTCGTCTTCCCGATTAATAACCCGAATTCACGTGGAGAATATGTCTTCTTCATGACCGCATATTTTCACATATGCGTATGTTTTTATGCTACTATTAAGTACTCTATTTAAGGTCAAGAAACCTGATCAATTCTAAAAAATCCCTTGATTTTCTGAAAGATTCTCTCTAATCTGTCATCTTTGCCACTTTTGTGGCTTGCATTTTATACAGTTGCTCGTGTACTTCCTGAAAAAGACTGAAAGGTAAGTTTGCCAATGGCCAAAGCACTCATCATCGTCGAGTCGCCGGCGAAGATAAAAACACTCAAGAAGTTTTTAGGTTCAAATTACATTTTTGAATCATCGCTAGGTCATGTCCGCGATCTGCCTCAAAAAGGGTTTGGCATCGATGTTGAGAACGACTTTGAACCGGCCTATGCAATCCTCCCTGACAAAAAAGATGTCATCGACCGACTGAAGAAAGCTGCAAAACTGGTCGATGTCGTCTATCTGGCTCCCGACCCTGACCGTGAAGGAGAGGCCATTGCCTGGCATATCGATGCCATTTTGCCCAAGGGGACAAAATCTAAGCGGGTCACATTTAATTCGATCACTAAAGATGCTGTCCAAGAGGCTCTAAAGCATCCGCGGAGCATCGATCAAGCCCTTGTGGATGCACAGCAGGCAAGGCGCCTTCTCGATAGAATTGTCGGTTACAAAATTTCTCCTCTCCTGACGCGCCGTGTGCAAGGTGCAAGAGATGGCGGGCTATCAGCTGGAAGAGTGCAGTCTGTTGCTCTTAAACTGGTTGTCGACAGAGAAAAAGAAATCGAGGCATTTATCCCTGTTGAATACTGGAACATCCACTCCATCCTTCAAACCAAAAAAAACCAACCCTCTTTTCAAACTTTTCTCTATTCTGTAAACGGAAAAAAAGTCGAAAAAGAGGCCGCTGAAGGCAAAGATTATTTTCTTATCTCAGACGGAAAAATAGCTGCGGAGATCGTTTCAAAGCTCCAAAGTGCCACTTACCATGTTGCCTCTGTTGAAAAAAGGGAAAAGAAAAGAAACCCCGTTGCACCCTTCATCACCTCTACTCTGCAGCAAGAAGCTAGCCGTCATTATGGTTTTTCTGCTTCGCGCACAATGAATATTGCTCAAGGGCTCTATGAGGGTATTGATTTAGGGAACGAGGGCGCAGAAGGTTTGATCACCTACATGCGTACAGACTCGGTACGCCTGGCCCCTGAATCGATTGATGCAGCGCGAAAATACATCGAAAAAACTTATGGCAAAGAGTATCTTCCTCCAGAGGGTCGCCAATACAGCACGAAAAAAAGCGCGCAGGATGCTCACGAAGGGATTAGGCCCACCAATCTCGACCATCCTCCTGAAAAAATCAGATCCCATCTGACAGTGGATCAATTTAAACTCTACCAATTGATTTGGCGTCGTTATCTCGCATCACAAATGAATCCAGCGATCTATGATACAGTCTCTTGCGATATAGCCACCGACAAAGAGATGATGTTGCGAGCAACCGGCTCGACAATCAAATTTTCCGGTTTTTTGGCAGTCTACGAAGAGAAACAGGACAAGAGCGACGAGGAAAAAGAAAAAGAGGATCAAGATAAAATCCTCCCTCCGCTTCAGGAAGGACAACCACTGCTTCTCTTAGATGTCCTCTCTCAACAGGCTTTTACAAGACCTCCTCCACGCTTTACAGAGGCCTCTTTAGTTAAAGAACTCGAAAAATCAGGGATTGGCAGGCCATCGACATACGCCACAATCATGAATAAGATTCAAAGCAGGGATTACACAACTAAAGAAAAGGGGAGTCTAAAACCCACAGAGCTCGGCACTGTGATCGCAAAAATGCTCGAAGATAATTTTGCTATGATTATGGATATCGGCTTTACAGCGGCAATGGAAGATGAGCTAGAACATGTCGCTGAAAACCAGCAGGAATGGAAGTCATTAATCCGAGATTTTTGGGAAAAATTTATCCCCTTTGTTAAAGCCGCCGAAAAAGAAGCGCATGTTCCCAAAGTTGAAACGGATATCAAATGCCCTGATTGCGGACGCCCCCTACAAAAAATCTGGTCGAGAAAAAAATATTTCTACGGATGCTCAGACTACCCCAATTGTAAGTTCACAGCTCCTCTAGAATCTCTTAACTTCGACAAGTCGGATTACGATCCCACCTTTGATTGGGATCAAAATTGCCCTAAATGCGATAGTCCGATGAAAATGCGCTTTGGAAAATTTGGCGCCTTCTTAGGCTGCACCAAGTACCCCGAATGCAGAGGGATCGTCAATATCCCGAAAAAAGATGAGATTCCCTCTCAAGAAATGCCCACCTGCCCAGCTCTTGGATGCGACGGCAAAATGGTGCAAAGGCGCTCCCGGTTTGGCAAGCCATTTTTCTCCTGCTCCAACTTTCCCGATTGCGATGTCATCGTCAATCAACTCGAAGATCTCGATACCAAGTATCAAGAACACCCCAAAACTGCTTACGTCCGCAAAGCCAAAAAGGGGAAATTCGGTGCTAAGAAAGGAGGAAAGGAAAAAGAAGCTCCCGCAAAGAAAACACCTGCCAAATCCAAAAAGAAAGCCCCCGCAAGAAAACAAGCCGCCTACAAACTCTCCAGTGAGCTCCAAGCTGTTGTGGGCAATGCCGAGCTCTCTCGTCCAGAAGTTGTCAAAAAAATGTGGGACTACATCAAAGAGCACAAACTGCAGGACACAAAAAACAAACGCCTCATCGTGCCAGATGCAAAACTTGCCAAGGTCTTCGGTGGCAAAGAGCCCATCGATATGATGAAACTCTCTGGACTGCTCAGCAAGCATTTGAGTTAAGATTATCTTATGGTATAAGTGGTTGAAGTGAATCATAGAGGATATTATGTCTGAAGACGCACTGGATTATTTTCATTTTGAAAAAGACAAACTAAGCTTTGATGACCTTGGTCAACAAAATGGTTTTCGCTACTGGTTTGCCAGAGATTTAATGAAGATGCTTGGCTATACCGATTATGCAGTTTTTAAAAAAGGCCCGATTAATAAAGCCATGACTGTCTGCTCTACGCTGGACATTGATGTTGCTGCAAATTTTGAGCAAAAAACACGCAATGTTGATGGTATGGAACAACCTGATTAAACGATGTTACAGACCATGTCAGCTTGTATATTCTGCCTATGAACAGCTTGCGTCAACAAAAATCTCATGAAAAAGCCCTGATGTCCGAAACAACTTATCCGCTGACGCTGAATTTTTTAGTTGTTAAAAATAGTAAGCAGAGCTAACTTTTTTTGAAGTGAGGCACACTCACAAAAAAACAAAGGAAGCTTTATGAAACATGTTCTCTACAAACTTACATCTATTTTGTTTGTTATTGCCGGAACCATTCATGCAGATGGCACAACCTTAACCCCTAATGCAGATGATGCAATCTCACCCCCAGCTGTGCGAAAATTTGTCCCTTGCGAAAAGATCTATATTCAACCAGAACAGATCGCCGTAACAAACGACGGAATTTTTTTTCAACATGCCGGTGAATGGATAGCAACCCAGAACATTAGCCTTGATGGTTCAGGGCTGTACGTCAATAGCATAAGCGATGAGTGGACAACTCATTGGAGCTGGACTTTATCGCTGCAAAGAAATCAATAAACAAAAGTCTGTCAGGAGGCTTACCGCCTCCTGCATAATAACCTGAGTAATGGGTTTCTGCCCTCAACATCAACAGAGATTTGCGATGAGGTTGCCCTTGTTTTTCCAAAGGTAATAGCTGAAGGCCCTATACCTTCGGAAAAACAAGGGCAAGATCATGCAAAGATTGTTAATGTTGAGCGGATTAAACCCATTACTCAGGTTAATACTGTGATCAGATCTGTTTTTCCGTAGGCAAAATACGGAAAACATCATTTCTTTTAATTGCGCAGATTAATTGCCTGACTTAAATACTCACTAAGATTTTTTTCTACCTGCTCTAATGTACCATTATCGACCAAGTAATTGTATTGTCCATTACTGAGGTAACAAAGACGAGTAAATTCCACCGTTAACGCCCCCGCTCCGACAGCTACGATCAAAAGCTTCCACTTCGACATAGAATTTGGTTGCATTAAATACCATCTATCGCGATCAAAACAGCTCATACTCTTCCAAATCTCGCGTTGACCTCGAATATCGAAGCTGCTCCAGGGTATACTTTTTAATTGTTCTTCTTGTGTAGTAGCATTTGGGTCTTTCTTCGCTCTCTGCCATTGCTCCAAAGGTGTATAAATAGGCTCACCCCCATAATAGCGATGTTTCCATGTTGGACTCTTTAACTTTCTTTTTTTTCCGACTGTATTTTGACACTTGGTTTCAAAATATTTTTCTATATTTTCGTTAAAGAATTTACTAACCTTTTGAAGGTGGGTAAGATCTAGTAAACTCATATAGCTGAATAGCTCATAACGAACAAATTTCGGTATTTGCTCAAAACCACATTGATTTACATTATTCATGAAACCCTCCGTTTTTATTTAAATATGGTGAATTCAACAATCTAACGCAACGACCGTCGTTAACTGCTGTCATGTTAATCTATTTGCTAATAATATAAAAATCTTGATTTAATTACAAGCATAAAATTATAATTAAATGTTTTTTATTTAAAAATTGATCGAATGGAATAATAATATTATTTTTAATACAAGAAAATCAAGAATCTAAAAAAGCTGAATCTCACTAAACCCCAACTCAGGTTTCGTTTCCCCCCATAATTTACAGACTTATACAATTTGAGATTGGGAAAGAGGCGAAACCGATGATGGTGAATTCACTGGGGTTTGGACTAATTTCACTCGCTGCACCTTGCAAAATCAGTCTAAATCAAAAGGGGGGGGTCCTCTTCAGGAAAATGGAGTCATTCCGACCTAGCAAAAACTTCCTAAAGGGAACTAGGGCAAAGTTCACCAGGATGAAAATATAGAACGCCCAGATACCGGCTGTAATCGCAAGAGCGCTGATCAGACTGAACATCACGCTATGGGAATAGCCTTTGATGATATCTTTGTAAAGACCCACAAATGCTTTTATTTTTACATCGACATAGCGAAGTGCAAATCCAAATACCCATCCAAATAACACTACCCCGAAAAGTCCAAAGTTAAAAAAGGACTCCCCAAATAACCCCGGTCTTAAGCCAGGCATCAGATCTGATGAGAAACCGACAAGTGTATTTGTGTACATGGCAATGCCCCATTCTTCTCGAAATGAGATCAAACTTCTAGGAATGAAGGACAAGATTGCAGCAATATAACTTTTTCCATAAAGAAATTCCCCATCCCAAGCCGAGAGGATCCAGGCAAAATCCCGTGTATCGGAAAAATTATTTCCATAAAAAAAACTAAAAAAAAGCGATCCCAAACTCTGTGCAAGGCTGTAATTTCCTTCTCTAAGATGGCTAAGCATGACCGCTAATAAGAAAAGAGTAGCAATGGCTAAAATCACTTTTTTTAAATTCACTCTCCCTTCCTTGTGATAACTCTGTAGCATGACAAGAGAAAGTAAGCTTCCTAACAAAATCGAACGGATGCCAAAGAACAATGAAATTGCAGAAAAAATCAGAAGCAATTTAACCGCGCTTCTTTCGTTATATTGAACAAAACGCAATGAGGAAAAAAGAATAGCAATTGGAAAAAGAGAAATGACTATATTAAAAAAGGGGCGATATTGAGGACTGCTTAAAAAAAACCGCCGGCCATTAAAGAACTCCCCATTAGCAAACTGAATTCCTAATATGGCAACACCCAAAATAAGCGTCCCAAAAACTAGTGTCTGGTAAGCCCTTTTATTCTTCACATTTTTCTCAAACATCTGACACAGGGGCAGTCCAAATTGAAATAGTGCAATGAAGGGAAATCGCCCTTGAGTCAAATTGAAAGTATATCTCCCCAACCAGATGCACACATAACCTAAAATGGTGATGAGAAATGCTTGATCGACAAAAGGGGAAATATTTTCAATCAATCCCAGCGTAGAATTGAGGTTATAAATTGAGGCATTGAAAGGATAAAGAACTAGGACCGATGGAAAAATACCCAGAAGGATAGTCAAATACCAAAAATCGATCTTCCAACCCGTTTTTCTTGCTGCAAAATACCAGCTTCCAAAAAAATGTACGATCAGCAACAGGTCAACCACTCCCAAAAGGGGAGTAAAACGCATCGTTTTAAATAAGAGTTCTATTTGATCGGTCATTTTGCTTCATTCATTCGACCGTAAATGTCATCAAACCGAACGATATCATCCTCACCAACGTATTCTCCTACCTGCACCTCAATCAGCTCAAGGGGCACTTTACCGGGATTCTCTAATCGATGAATCTGCGATTTGGGAACATAAACACTTTCATTTTCATGGACCAGTAGCTCGTCGCTCCCAATACTGACTTTAGCAGTTCCCTTAACAACGACCCAATGCTCGCTGCGGTGATAATGCATCTGAGAGCTCAGGCGCTGCTTTGGATCGACAACGATCCGTTTAATTTTATACCTTTCCCCCTCTTCTAAGACGGTAAATTTTCCCCAGGGGCGATGAGAGGTTAAATGTTCAAAAGGCTCCTTCGCATTTCTTTTTTTGAGCTCCTCTACCAGTGTTTTTACTTTTTGGGACTCCCCTTTTTTGCCAATAAAAAGCGCATCTTCCGTTTCTATCACCAACAGATCTTCCAATCCGATGGTCGAGATCAACCTCTTGCCTCCCATGATGAGACAATTCTTTGTGTCAATATCTAAAACATTGCCGATCTTGACGTTTTGATTGTGATCCTTTTCAAGAAGATCGTAAACACTGTCCCAGGAACCCACATCAGACCAAGAAACCTCGATTGGAATCATCATCGTTTTCTTGGATCGCTCCATCAGTGCATAGTCAATCGAGACATCGGGCATTTCCGAAAATTGCGAGACCATTTCTTTAAAAGTCCCCATGGAAAGGGCGGCGATCTCAGGGCAAAATGCAGCGATCTCTTCTAAAAGGGTTTCAATCTTAAAAAGAAAAATCCCCGAATTCCACAAATAATCTCCAGAAAGAAGATACTCCTGCGCTTTGAGATAGTTGGGCTTTTCAACAAATTGCTCCACTTTAAAAATACCACTCTCTTTTGTTTCTGAAGACTTAATGTAACCGTAGCCTGTTTCCGGCTTGTTGGGCCGGATGCCAAAGGTCACATGATATCCCATCTTGGCCACATCTTCCGCTTTTTTCACAGCCTGTAGAAAGACTGCCTCAGGAGCAATGATATGATCCGATGAAGAAATAAGAACGCACTCTTCTTTGCTTACACCTTCGATCTCTAAAAGGTATTTCAGGCCAAGGCAAATGGCAGGGGCAGTATTCTTCTTCTCAGGTTCGACAAGGATTTGATTTTCAAATGCAGGATCGATCTCACAAACTTGATTCTTGACTAAATGATAGTAGGCTTGATTGGTAACGATCAGAATATCACTAGCTGCTGCGTTGGGGTAAAACCTTTTAATCGTTTTTTGCAAAAGGGACTCTCCGTCGCCAAAATGCAAAAACTGCTTAGGGAATGCGTTTCGGGAAAACGGCCAAAGTCTGGTTCCGCTACCGCCTGCCAATAGGATATATTTCATGACAATCTCTTGATAGATTTTTTAACGTTATAGACTCTTGACTGACCATCAGCGTAAGGTTACAGTGAAAAAGGAATTTTTTCTAGAAGTTCTTAGCTCAGAAGTTTTAATTAATCTGATGAACTTAGTTGCTCTAAGGTGATGTCAAGGATGTTTTTTTTTAAAAAACGAACCATCATTTGAGCCCTAATATTTCGATATTTTTTACGTAGCTGTATTGTTTCCGGGTGATCTTTAAGTCCTACAAATTGAGGGAGTCGGATTAGAGAGAGCTTGGAGTTATTTTCTATTCCGACCATTTTTGTATTTAAAAAATTAATTTCCTCATCCAGAGATAGAAACCCAATTGAAGGAGCAGATTTAGGCAGAGAAAAGGCAGCTTGTGAGTTAAAAATATTTAGTTCATCTCGTCGATGATATAAGTAAGCATTGGTTTTCCCATATCCAAGAATAATCCCATACAGTCCCTCATGTTGGTGAATAAGCTGAAACAGACTTGCATCTGGTTCTCCCACTTTCTGTAACAACTCTTCTGGAGTGAAAGTCTTACCTAAAACGGTTTGGAACAAGTCAAGATGTTCATAAATCGTTTTTAATAGAGCATCTTTGTTTATAATTGTAATTACAATGAGTTCATTTTCAGCCTCTTCGATCAATAGGTAATTGCTTGTAGGAAAAATTGACCGATACTTTTTCCAGGTTGTCCACCCATTTTTTAAGATGGTATTTCTGTGCGTTTGTAAATAATTCTCTGTAGGAAGTGGGTCAAAATAACCTGTCAGAGAAATGGGTTTGTTCCCAAATAAAGTGAAGCCGAAATGCTCCTTATAGATGAGTTCTCGAAAAAACAATTCCAGAGCTTCTCTATCTTCTTTTGGAATTGTTTTAATGATTTTTCCCACTTTTCCTGCTAGAGGACAATTTACAGACGGGAGCAGGAAGGATATTACAAATACAAATAGGAAAAAGAAGATCTTTTTTATGTTCATCCTCACAGTACTTGTGAAAAGCTTTCCTTTGTTCAATAATCAAGATCCATCAAAGCACAATGTGAACCCACAAAATTTAATTCTGCGAGTTCACTTTGCCACTATAAAGTTAATCAGGCCATCGACACGTTAAACATTTTTCTACCCAAGGGGGATTTGCATGTCCCCTTGGACATCGCCATGAATCGACTTGTATTAATTCATCTTTCTTAATATAAGTCCCAACTTCATCTGTAGAAATTCTACTCACTTTGTGTACTATGCCTTCCAAGTTAAGATAGATTCCATTTCGATCAATATATATATTTTCTGGGTCAGGATAATATTTGTCGTTATGGTTTTTAACAAGTGCCTGTTTAGGTTCTGCTACATCTATTTGATGGCAAAATGCTTGTGTAGAGAACATCATACACAAACCCAAGAGAAAACACCTTTTCATAAAGATCCTTTTGTTGCAAAGTTCAAGAAATTACTCGACCAATACAATGATCTAACAAAGGCTGCTTTTTTTTGCAAAGTAAAACCGGACATCAGCACCTGGTTTTTATAAAATTTGAGGACAGCAGGTAAACTTTTTTTCTTAACCACGCAGTGACCGTATCTCTTTGTTTCATTTCATTAGTGATTTTTAGAGTCTACAAACTGCTTGAATTCTTTTACAAATCTTTGTCGATTAAACTGCTGGGCATGGATACGGACTTCATGAGGATTAAACACATGTTTATCAAAATCATTTATTGCATGAATCAGACTTGCAATATTCTGCTCTGGATAAAAGAGGCCGGTACGCCCCGAAACTACAGTTTCTAAGACGGCTCCTTTGCCAAAACAGATGACAGGGGTACCTGCCGCCTGCGCCTCAACTACCACAATGCCAAAATCTTCCTCTGCTGCAAAAACAAATGCCTTGGCTCCTTTCATCAGCTCTCGGATTTTTTCATCTGACATCCAGCCTAAAACTTCGACATTTTTTTTAGAAAGCGATTTCACCTTTTTCATCTCAGGACCATCTCCAACAACGATAAGGCGTTTATCGGGAAGGTGGGAAAATGCTTCTACAATCAGATCCATGCGCTTGTAGGGCACCATGCGGGAGATGGTTAAATAATAATCATCTTTCGATGAAGAAAATGGAATTTCTTCTGTATCCACCGGAGGATAAATTACCGTTGACTCTCTGCCATATACCTTCTTGATCCGCTTTGCAATGTAGTCGGAAATTGCAGCAAAGTGATCGACCCTTCCCAAAGAGGCAATATCCCAATTGCGCAAGTAATGCAGGCTGGCTTTGGCAACAACTTTTCGCATCCCCTTCAGTCCATCCAAATAGCGATGGGTCAGATCCCAAGCGTATCTCATTGGTGTAAAACAATAGCAGAGATGAAGCTGCTCTGGGTGGGTTAACACCCCTTTAGATACAGCGTGCGATGTTGAAATCACCATATCATAATCGCTCAAATCAAAATGCTCGATTGCCATCGGAAAAAAAGGCAAATAATTGCGATAGAGATGTTTTGCAAAGGGGAGCTTTTGAATAAAAGAAGTGTAGATCTCCTTATTTTCAAAAGGAGTTCCCTTCATCGATTGCCTATCATGAACTAAGGTGTGAATGGGGGAAGGGTATGCCTCCTGAATGGCGGCAAGGGTCTTCTCTCCACCCCCCATTGTCACAAGCCAGTCATGGACAAGCGCTGTTTTCATGTGATTGCAACTTTTTTTTCAAATTGACTTCCGAACAAGTAGGGGGAATTTGTGCTCGCAATAGCGCATCCCATGTTTTGAACCAATTCTAGATCTGCCTGCATCATGATTTGAACAAGCTGCTCCATTGAGGTCGTAGAGGACCATCCCAGTTTTTCTTTGGCTTTTCTTGGATCTCCGATCAGTAGTTCCACTTCTGCGGGCCTAAAAAATTCAGGGGAAACTTCGACAAGCAGAGCACCGGATACACTATCAAATCCTTTCTCATCAACACCACTGCCATCCCATCGAATCGCGATACCAATGTGAGCAAAAGAGAGCTCCACAAAATCTCTCACTGTTGTTGTTGCACCCGTGGCTAGGACAAAATCCTCCGGTGATTCCTGCTGGAGCATCCTCCACATCCCTTCGACAAAATCGCCAGCAAATCCCCAATCCCTTTTAGCATCCAGATTCCCCAGAATAAGTTTATCCTGGTATCCCATTTTTATTCTTGCCACTGCCAAGGTGATCTTACGAGAGACAAAGGTCTCTCCTCTTCTGGGACTCTCATGGTTAAAGAGGATCCCATTGCAAGCAAACATTCCATAAGCCTCCCGATAATTAACCACTGCCCAATAAGCATACAGCTTGGCAACGCCATAAGGAGATCGGGGGTGGAAAGGAGTTGTTTCAGACTGAGGGATCTCTCTTACTTTTCCATAGAGCTCTGATGTGGAAGCTTGATAAAAGCGGGTCTTTGGAGAGCTTGTTCGAATTGCCTCAAGCAACCGAAGAGTTCCCAGTCCGTCAATGTCTGCCGTATATTCGGGGATATCAAAAGAAACCTTCACGTGGCTCATTGCCCCCAGATTGTAAACTTCATCTGGCTGTACAGCATCGACAATACGCTTAATACTTGAAGAGTCGCCCAAATCACCCTCGTGAAGAAATAAACAAGATTTAAGAGAATCTTCGCCTGTCAGATGGCTGATCCGATGCAAATTAAAATTCGAGCAGCGGCGCACAAGACCATGAACAACATAACCTTTCTGCAGCAGTAACTCAGCAAGATAAGAACCATCTTGTCCTGTGATTCCAGTAACTAGAGCTTTTTTAGACATGGGATCCTGTGATTGATTTTTTTGTGAGTATTTCATCAATAATATCAAGATAGCCTGCAGCAGTTTTTTCCCAAGTAAAATGGCTGATCGCCTCTTTTGAATGAGCCCCATCTTCAAGTGCTTTTTCAGGATTGGATAAAATAGCATCTAATTTATCTGCAATATCTTGAGGAGACCTAGGATCAAATACCTCAGCCCGAACCCCATGGGCTCTCATGTGCTCAAGAAAAGGGGGAATATGGGACATGGCAACGGGCACCCCGCGCGCCCAAGCATCAAAACCTGGACCGTTACCTCCTTCATAAAGGGAAGGGTTGACAACAACAGATGCACATTCGATCAAGGCATCAATCTGCTCATTAGAAACATACCCTAAACCATAGACATCTTGAGGAGTTAAATTTTTCTCCACACCAATCTCACACGCTCTTCCACTTGTAGACTCCGTCCCAGCTCCTGTAAAAACTAGAGCACCGGTATACCCCCTCTTTTTTAAAAGAGCAACAGCGCTAATCAATGGTCCAATATTTTTATGTCCAATCATATGCGTTGGACATAAGATGTAGTTCAGGGGAATTCCTAATTTTTTTACAATTTCTAAGGCCTGTGCTTTTTCAATCGATGACACAATGCTCATAGGCGCTATGGGAACCACTTTAACTTTTTGTCCATAGTCGGGATAAAATTTTTGCACTTCCGATTTCATAAACTCTGTCGAAACAATCGGTGTTGAGTTTGCAAGCCATGTGGGCATCTGGTCATTCAAAAATTTCTCAATAGATGAGATCATCGCATTTCCAGAGAAATAATATTTGTAATTAAGATCGTGAAAAATGCCGGCCATCGGGCAGGGAAGATGGGGGCATTTCAGATGAAATGGCCATGTGAAAAAGGCAAAATCATATCCTTTCACAACACTTTCCAGCTCTTTTTGCAAAGCTCCAGAAATGCTAAGAGGCAGCAAAGAGTGAAATTTATTCAGTTTGCGCTGGACCATGCCCAAAACATGCCGGCTTCCCCTCACACCAAACAAATCTCTGCCAGAAAATTTAACAGATCGCAAAGGTACAATCTCAATCCCACTCTCACTCAAGACCCCGCTTAACCCATCTCTCTTTATTCCATGCTCATTAGCAAAAAAAGTGAGCTCCAAATCAGGTCTAATTTTTTTTATCGCAGGGAGCAAAGAGCGCGCAACTCGCGTCCCGCCTCCGGGATTCATAATATGATCGATCACAGCCAATTTCATTTTCATCCCATGTAAAAAGTCAATTGTTGAGCATCGTACCAAGTATTTAAGTTTTATGCCATACTCGACTTCCAGCTTGGATCGAAAACGGATCGATATTAAAAATATGAATCCGTTTGTTGCGCAGAGGAGCGCGAGAACTTTTATGCAATCCAAAATGTCTACTTTTCATCCGGGACTCAGAACTTTTAACTGGACAAACCTGTATATTACAGTTATAATAATTCAGAAAGATGTATTTTATAAATATTAAGAACAGTTCGCTTTTATTTTCGGAAATAAGAAATAATTAATTCGAGGAAATTATGTTTACTTCGATCAAAGAAAAAATCTGGAGCTCCTCTTTTTCGCGTATGTATGAGACCCTTTCCAATAAAAATAACATCTCACATATCCAAGCAAAAAACGGGACTAAAATCTACTATGATGCCTTTAAAATTAAAGCTTCGAAAAGCTCTGGAGAACCTATCGATCTTTCAAAGAAAGATCACGTCTTAACAAAATGTGTAGCTGAAAAACTAAAAGATTATATCGATAATAATCCTTTTTTTGGCTTTAAAGTGAAAAAAGCACTCAACTGGGGTGGCAAAATCGCAATTCTTACAACAGCTGTGGCTTTCGGTTGTGCCCTATTAGCGGTTGCTTCTCCTTATATTTTTATTGCGGCAACTGTTTCCATTCTTGTCACCGCTTTACTCTATGGCTATGATTATTCACTTAAAACTAAAAGGGATGACTATATAAATAAATTTCTCGATCAACTTAATCAAGACATGAAGCCAAAAGGTGAGTTGTATCAAAAATCAAGATATGCTGCAGCAATGTCTATCAATTGGTGTCGGGGAGGAACGTTTGCCCTTGCCTGCCCGGATTTGGGTTTCTATTCTTTAAATTGGGACACAATTGGAAAAGACAACGAAGAAAAAATGGGTTATGAGAATGTAATATTTAAATCGACAAACTCAAATTAAGCAAAAAAATATTAAAAAAACAGCTAAGAGATCGTCTGCGCCGCAGCATTTGCCGCTCGTCGCTTCTCATAAAGAAAGAGGATTGGCAGCATCGCTACAATTGTGCCAACAACAACCGCTGCTAGAGGATAGATCGTTGCATTATACAATGAGCTTGTGAGTCCTATAATGAGAGCTGAAATTAATAGACGCGCACTGGTAAGCAAACTTGCGCAAATCCCTTTGATATGGGGAAGGATTTCCATCCCTTCAGGGAAATAAAGTCCCGTCACCCAATTGGCGCCAAAAGCATAAATAACAACGCCGCTTGTCAGAAGATAGGGGTCTCGAGGGGCAATGAATGTCATGATGAGAAGGACAACTCCGCCAACAGCACTTAAGATGGTTCCCGCCTTCTTAATAGGAAGGATTCCCCATTTGGCAATGGCGCGATTTAGCAGTAAACTGCCCATTACCCAACCCGCGAGAATTGCTCCCTGGATAAATGGAAAAATAGTTTTGCTCATCCCAAATTCCACAACAAAGAGCACAGAGGTTCCTGAAAGAAAGGCGATATAGCCTGCAAATAGAAGGCTTGTGGCAAAGGTCATCTGCCAAAATGGCAAGCTGCATAGGGCCAACTTGAAATCTTTCAAGGTCGATTTTAGCTCAAAGTCCGTTCTTTTTTCTTTGGGGAGGGTCTCATCAAAGAAAAACAGGCACACAATAAAGCTCAAGAGCACAAAAACTGCAATGGCAAGAAAGTTTGAGCGGAAACCATAGGTGTTATTGAGATATCCACCCAACATTGGAGCCCCTGACATGATGATGGGGATAATTGTAAACAGGTTATTTGTGGCTCTAATCGCTTTTTCTTTCTGGAAAGCATCGAATATAATCGCTGTACCCAATGTGAAACAACCTCCGCTGCCAAGCCCTTGGAGAATCCGCCCCCAAAGCATCAGATTAAAACTCTGAGCAAAAACAGTCACGAGGCTGCCGGCTAAAAACAACCCCAAAGCTATCATTAAAGGTTTTTTCCGACCCAATGCATCTGAAAGAGGGCCATAGAACGGACCGGAAATACATATGCCGACAAAGTTCCAGGTGAGCAGGCTTTGAATCGCGCTTTCCGAGGCAGAAAACCAGGTCATCATATCTGGAAATGCGGGAAGATAGATGTCTGTCTCAATACAGGCAGCGATAAAAGTGATAATGATTAAAAATAAGTATTTCCACTCGGTTTTTCTATTCATTGTGGGGATCCTTTTTATGAACCGGATTTTATTCTGTTGCGATAATATTTACAAGGAGGTTGATGAAATAAAGAAAATTTGGTTCATCCGACAAATGCGTACCTAAGGTTCAGTCGATCACATAGGTAACACTTTCCCTCCCCCCTCTGTGTCACAGAGGGGGGGAGGGAAAGAAATCACCTTATGGACTCATTTGTCGGACGAATCTCTCTAAGTAGTTA
>CAJCHM010000085.1 GCA_903970255.1 Acidobacteriota bacterium | reverse complement strand
AAGAAGAATTGTGATCTCAGACCTTTTTTATTTCATCAGAATTCTTTAATTAAAAGTCTTTAAAAGAATTTTTTATTAAAAACCTGACGGTTAAATAAAAGTCTTATAATCTGAATTTACAGAACAGATGTTACACTACCGGAAGAGAGTTGGTTATGAATAAATTTAGACATTTTGGCTCAAGTTAATCGTAAATTCAATCCTAGAGCAATCACCAGAGAAACAAGAGTATGCCATTTAGGATTGCCCTTTTCTGAAAGAGTTTTATAGAGACTTTCTCTTCCAATACCAGCCTTTTTTGCGAGATTCCCAACGCCACCCTGTGCTTCAGCGACATTGCGAATAGCAACGAGAAAAAGATGTTGGGATTCTTCATCACCTTTAAGACTTTCTTCTAAGGCAGCATTAAGATAAGCAACAGCTTCATCGTGGTCCTTTAGCTTTTCTAAAAGCCATTCTTGATAGTTTTTACTTTTTGCCATGTTTTTTCTCCCTAGATTGATACTCTTTTAAATACTCCTTAGCTTTATTAATGTCCTAGGTTTGGGAGCTTTTATCTCCTCCGCAAAGCAAGAGCACGATCTTATTGCCTATTTTCGAGTAATAGACTCTAATTCCTGGTCCATAGTGAATTCTCAGCTCGGCCATTCCATCACCAAGAGCTTTACAATCACCAAAGTTCCCTACTTTTAGACGGTCGAGCCGTGTAAGGATTTTAGCGCGAGTGTGCAGTTCTCTCAGACTTTCAAACCAATCGTCAAAGGGGCAATGACCAGTAGCTTTTCGTAAAGCTCAATCTCAATTTCCATAATTTTATTGTATCCTACGGGATACATTATTTGCAAGAGGTTTGTAAATAGCTAAATTCGAGGGTAATAAAAATTTATCTTTAAATCCTAACCAGTCAAAAGTTCGAAGTATTCCCAGTATCCGGAGTTGGCTATATGCACCTCAGACTAAAATCTTCGGTGCTTTTTCATCGGTTTACACCTTTTTTGATTCGCTCTCCGATATCCTTGTCGATGTTGGACCAGTACTCAAATGCTCGCTGCAAAATAGGCTCAGATACCCCTTTCTTAAGATGTCCAACAACATTTGAAACTAGCCGATCACGCTGGGCGTCATCCATGACTTTCTGTATTAGATTGCCTGCTTGACTCCAGTCGTCATCGTCTTTTCTTAGAGTATAGGCGGCACGTACAAACTCACCGGTTGCATCCCATACTTCTAACTGAGGATAGCGTTGAGCGTCGGCTTTAGGTCCTCCTTTTGAGTTTGGAGCATACACAGGATCGGAAACATTCTCCATCCGCATCGCTCCGTCTTTGCTATAACTGTGGAAAGGACACTTTGGATGATTGACAGGTATTTGCTTGTAGTTGACTCCCAGACGTGCACGATGAGCATCGGCATAAGAAAAGAGACGGGCAAGAAGCATTTTATCCGGGCTGGGACCTATCCCAGGCACCATGTTATTCGGCTCGAAAGCGGCCTGCTCAATCTCTGTGTGGAAATCTGTAGGATTGCGGTTAAGCTTCAGCCGACCCACCTCTTTGAGCGGATAATCGCGATGAGGCCACACCTTTGTCAGATCGAATGGGTTAATTCGATATGTCGTAGCCTCCTCAAACGGCATAATCTGCACTTTAAGGGTCCAACTAGGATAATCACCTCGCTTGATTGCCTCAAAGAGATCGCGGCGGTGGTAGTCACCGTCGATACCGGCTAAGCGATCGGCCTCTTCCTGGGTGAGGAAGTCAATTCCCTGATCTGTCTGGAAATGATACTTCACAAAGAAACGCTCCCCTTTTGCATTCACCCACATGTATGTATGACTTGAATAGCCATTCATGTTCCGCCATGTCTTAGGAATTCCTCGATCGCCCATTAAAATTGTGACTTGATGTGCAGACTCAGGGGAAAGGGTCCAGAAGTCCCACTGCATGTCATTGTCTCGCAAACCACTGTCTGCACGTCGTTTTTGAGAGCGAATGAAGTGTTGGAACTTCATCGGATCGCGAACGAAAAATACAGGAGTGTTGTTTCCAACCATGTCGTAAATACCTTCGCTTGTATAAAACTTCAAAGCAAAGCCGCGTGGATCGCGCCAGGTATCGGGGCTTCCCTGTTCTCCGGCCACTGTTGAGAATCGTATTAATGTATCAGTCTTCTTATTGGGCTGAAATACTGCCGCCTTGGTGTAGGCACTGACATCTTTAGTCACCTCGAAGTAACCGAAAGCTCCGGATCCTTTTGCGTGTGGTTGTCGCTCTGGAATTTTCTCTCGGTTGAAATTAGCCATCTGTTCGATAAGATAGTAGTCATGTAGTAAGATGGGGCCGTTTGGGCCGACAGTGAGAGAATATTCGTCGCTGGAGACCGGAATCCCAGCATCGTTTGTAGTTGGTTTGATGTTGTCATTTTTCATTGCAGGATCTCCTTAGGGACAGGATTGAAAATTATTTTCCTGTATATCAGAAATCAAAAAATTTAAGCATCTGGTGATTTGAGATTACTGCTTTTTCTGCTATTGCAATACCCGAGGCTGGCAAGTAGAAAACACAAGGCTTCTTAGCACAAAACAGAAATGACTTAAACTTTTAATCCTATTGCTGTTATCCTTTTTGGTTGTTTGGGCATAGCTCGACTGGTCGCGTGTTGAATTATGCACCCCAGGATTCTTTATCCCATGTCCGCGAATTTTTTTACGAATAAAGAGGAGAAACATGATCTGTAAAACTGATTTTAACATAGGTTCAAACTTAAAAAACTGGAAAATCAGGGGAAGTGCGCTCGGATTGCTGACCTGGCTTTTAGGGAATGGTTTGCGGGTAATATTTTAAACATGGACAATCCTATACCCTAACTGAATGCCGCAGTAACCTGGGAAAATAAACTCATCAAATAGACATAATTAAAAAATAAGAATAGAGATTTTTTATGAACCAAGTAGGTAAAGCTCCAATTGAACAATTACCTGCCGGGATCATAGGCAATATTTTGCATCAATTGAATAGGCAAAGCAATGTGATAAGTCGAGCTGGCATTTCTGCTGTGATGCGATGCGTGCGGAGTTTAGCATGTACAAGCAAGCGGATGAATTTGATGGTGAATCATAGTCAGGCCGTTTGTATGTTTTTAAATTCTTTGGCTGAAAAATATAGACAACCACCTGAGAATTTTGCAGCTGTTTTGAATACAAAAGGGGCAAGCAAGTGGTTATGGGAATATATCCAGACAAATGGTGATGCCCAGTCCTATCAGGCAATTCAGGATATTTATGATCTAGCTGCTGAGGTCTTAAATGAAGTGCAAGAGGAGAATCTGCATTGTAATTATTATGTGGCTAGAAAGGGGCCGGATCCGTTTATTTATCAAACAAAGCAGGGATTTATGCTTTATATCGACAAGGTTCCATGCTATATTGCTACCCCTTTTGGACAAATCGAAATTTATAACGGTCAATCGGATGGTTATTTGCCTTTTTCTATTTCAGAGGTTTTTATTAAAAAATTAGAAGCCACATTTGCTTGCAATACTCTTGGGAAGGATGGAGAATGTGCCTTTGAGGTTTTTACCCAGTCGAATAAAATCAGAAAGATTACCAAGGATGATATTAAGCAAATCAGCAAAGAGGAACTGGAAAAGAAAGAAGGAGCACAGAATGTCATCGTGTATGGCTTTCAATTTGCAAGATACAACATAAAAGAAATAAAGAGGAAAAAAGTACCCGATGTCCTATGGGACAATCCTGGGCACTCTAAACGCAGTTACAAGGCCATTAAGAAAATTTGGCAAATGCTATGTTCTGGCGAAAATTTTGGTGATAATTAAAAGATTTTAAAAAATGCAATTATTAGTTAAAAATTATTTTTTGCAATTTAATTAGTTTTATGAAAAATGAGATAATGATATAATGTACCATTTTGCAAAACATAGGGGCTATTTATGTCTTTAAATCTGATCTTAAATCAAGAAACTTCTCAGATGGATCTTGTGCAATTGAATCACTTGTTACATATGCAGCATTCAAAAGTGAAAGCAAGCGTCACTTTTTGGGGAAAACGGGCAGTATCCATAGAAGGTGGGATAGCTCCATTTGAACAAGTGAGCCTGGAAGCTCTAGCTAAAAAAGTATTGCAGAACTCTAGAAACCGCTCAGAGGCAGATAATTTGACTCCTAAAGAAAGAGTAGCGGGGATAGAAATTGCAAAAAAATTAAATGAATTTTACGCAATTACTGATGAGAAGATCAAAAACTCTAACTTTTTCACCAAAATCTTGAATTGGATCCGAGAATTTGTTTTCTTTTACCCCTATACAACCCGTTTCTTTGTGGAAGATGGACTACAAGCTAACTTTCAGGGATATAGTCCAGAAAAATTCGTACAGGTATTTGGAGGAACTAAAGAGACGATTGAACAAAATAGTGCATTTAGTGGTGGATCTTTTGGCGGGGGCGGTATAACGAGATTCTGTGCAAAAGAAGAAGCGATTCGAGCTCTTGCAAGCAGCTAGCTTTATACTTAATATACCCAAATTAACCAAAAATCATCTTGGCTAAATTAGAATCTAAAAGCCTTTGCTTATTGTAAGCATGATGTCATTTGACCAATAATTAGAGCCAAATTCCCCTTCGTAACCGAAATCTAATTTGACAGGTTCTTCTTTTCCTATAGAAAAAAGGAGATTTAAACCTATGGATCCCAAGTTGAGGTTTTGATTTACTGCTATCACCGTAAATGCCCCAGGTATCCCCACAAAAGTTGTGTTCACGGTCCCTGTACCAAAAGGCTTTTCAAATATATAGGAGACTTTCTCTCGTAAGGAGAAGCTTCCCCAGCTTTTCTCCCATTTTTCACAGAATTTAAGACCTGTCTCACTGCGCACAATCGAGCTGTTATTTGCCTTTTGCTTTGCATTGAATGGCGATGCTCCGTGTTCCTGATATCCTCTTTGCCACGAGATTGCCCAATCTCCAGATGTAAAGGGAAGAATATCTCCCCAAGAAAATTGCACATCGTAACCTATTTCTAAATGGGGGACGAGCTGCCAAGCAAAAATGTCTGCATGGGCTTTTTCAGAAAAACCAGGATAGGAGATGTTTCTTGTGTTGTCGGTCTGGTTGAATAGGCCCCAAACTGCCGGGGAAAGGTAAAAATTCCCTGCAAAGCCGTTGCCATAGGCAGAGGCAAAATAGTAGTTGATATTGCCATGACCTGCGTGATTGGCATCATCATAATGGGTATGCGCATACCCTAAAGAGCCTCCTGCAACACCTCTATTTCCTGCGTGGTAATCTAGTCCGATGAGCGCAGCTTCTGAAATGAAATGGAACGAGGGATTTTGTGCAGCTGCTGATTGATGTGAAAATTCTCCAAGGCCGGACACCCATGCGGAGAATTTATTATTGGGGCTCTTGCCTTTAACAGGTGTCGCAATGCGATTTGAATTATCTGCTGTAAGTGCCGAGAGAAATTGATCTCGAGGAGATTTTTTTCTAGAAAACCTAAGTTCATCCAAGTGGGTAGTTAAGAGATGACTAAGAGAAAAGGCGGTTTGCGCTGCAATGTAGGTCCCAAAAGCATTCCGTGAAGGGGATACGCTCTCTAACGCTCGATTCAATGCATCTCCAGAAAGAGTTGCTAAAGACATAAACCCATCTGAGGATGGAGCATCGGCATTTAAATGGTTGGCTATGATAAGGGAATTGCCGGACAGTCCTTGAGTAGGTATTGCTAAAGCATAATTTAAATAAATATTGTTGCCCAGATAGGTCAAGTCAAACGTAAATCCAGGGAGATTTTCAATCGAAGAAAAGACGCCGCTTAAAGGGTTTGCTGATAAAATCAGATAGTTTCCTCGGCGTGGAAAAACCCCTGGATCTTGAACAACTTGTAATACTCCGTCCACTAAGGCGCTTCCTGTGACATCAATGCTTGAGGATGCGGTAGGGGCGATCTCAATAACCGTTTTTGAACCGGAATTTAGGACAAGAGTGCCAAGGGTGATTGTTCCAATGGAGTTGCCAGGAAAAAGAGCCCCTCCATCTTCAATGATAGTTGCCCCTTCAATTGTACCCGTTCCCTTTAGGGTTCCCCCTGAGCTGACCGTAATATCCCCAGCAACCGACCCGTTAATGGATAAAATTCCCTCCAGAATAGAGGTTAGCCCGGTATACGTATTTATACCTGACAGAATCTGCGTTCCGCCCCCGGTTTTCATTAATGTCGAGGTGGTAGCAGGGTAGTCTTGGATGATTCCGGAAAACTCATACTGGGTTGAACTATCAGTATTGATAATCAACTGAGGTTGAGACTGGGTAATACTGGTGCTATCGCCCGCAAGCCCGCCAATGGTGAAGGTGGAAAGTGTTGTTCCGACATTAAGCGAGCTGTTGCTCAGTATGATGCGGGCATCGCCTCCTGCACTGCTTCCTTGGATATCAATTCCAAATGAACCCAGAGTGCCCTGATTGGCTGCTTGGATGGTGACGTTGCCACTGGCTATATTGAAACCTTGGCCAAATAGGATCTGAGAGCTTCCCACGGTACCGGAATTGAATGCGCTGATCACAGATCCATCATTGAGGGTACACCCTTGAGCAAAATTAAGTTGAGCATTGGAAAGGCGCCCAACAATATTGTTAGAATTTCCCTCGTTAGTGCTTATATTACTTGCACGTAGAGTCAGGTTTTGTCCGGCAGTAAAATTCCCATTTGCTGCCAATTGGGAGCCATTGATTACCCCGATATTGTTCGAGGTCCCTGTTGTGTCGTTATTTATTCCGCTATTAGAGAGGACAAGCGAAGCATTATTGCCAATTGCGCAAATGCCGTCGCATTGGATTTGAGAGCTGCCCACTGTTCCCATACTGTTGTTATTTTGGGCAGATGCGTTATCGGTTCCTGAATTAGATACGGCTAATGTAAAGTCATCCCCGGCATGAAAATCGCTGACAGAATATAGCTGTTGCCCTGCAAGTACTCCTATGAGGTTACCTGAGGCTGTGTTGCTGCCTTGATAAGTTCCGTTATTTGATAACGTGATAGATGCGCGATCTCCTAGGGTAGCGCCATTAGTGAGGTGAACTTGAGAAGCAGAATTATCCACAGTATCATTATTCATAAAACCCACAAAATTCCCGCCCGACCCTGTGCTATCATCGGATCCGGAGTTTGTAATTTCCAACACAAAATCATCGCCAATTTGAAATAGGTTCTTGGCTAATAACTGTTTGCCGTAACCCATGAAACTACCTGCCTGATTGTGGGAGGTTGTACTAGAGGAATTGGATCCGCTATTTGAAATCGTAATTGATGCATTGTTTCCAAGAATAAGGCTGTTTTGAAAGAGAACCTGTTGGCCGTCTATGAGATCTCCAACAAAATAGTCGCCGATCCCGCTGCCTGTGTTTGTTCCTGAATTACTGACACTGAGCGTAAAACTATCGCCACCAGAAAAGCTGCTTTCACAATTGAGCTGAGAGCCGCCTACAGAACCGACATTGACATAGGTGGTAGAGGCATTGCCGCTAAAGTTTCCACTATTGGCGATAGTAATATTTGCATGTTGACCTAGAGTGGTAGGAGTGAAGAATGTCATTTGATCTGTAGAAACATCTGCTATGGCATTTCCTCCGCTTCCATTGCTACTATCCGTGCCACTATTGAAGATGCTTAAGCTAAAATAATCACCGGCAACAAAAGTGTAGGAGCCAGGTGCTGTACTATCACCGATGGCAATCTGCTGAAGGTTCATGGCTGCGGCATTAGAGCCGCCATTTGTATTGAAACCACTATAGGTTCCGTTGTTGGTAGCCCTGATGCTTCCGTAATTTCCAAGTGCACATCCTTGCAGAAGGAGGATTTGATTCCCTGTTACTCCGGAATTGGAGTTGATCACGGAGACTTGGCTCTCTCCGTATCCAATGCTGGTATCTACAGCTGTGTTGCTGACCGCTAAGGTGAAATTGTCGCCTGCTTGAAGAGGGTTTCCTACAAAAAACTGTTGATCATTGAGATATGCGATAAAATCAGCGAAATTGGTAGTTTGTGAAGAGTTAATACCAGTATTAGAAATTGCAATTGTGCAATTGTTGCCAACAGTTCCGGTGGTTTGCAAGATCATCTGTGCTGCATTGGTTTGGCCTATGTTGCTAAGTCCAACACCATGGCTGCTGTCATTACCGAGATTTTGAACTTCGCAGTTAAAATTGTTTCCAACTAGGAACGCTCCTGAGGAGATAAATTGACTGCCATTGATGATTCCAATGGCATCGCCTTGGGTGGTGTTGGTTCCGCTAAAGATCCCATTATTTGCTACCGATATCGTGACATTGTTTCCTGCGGTAAATGATTGGTCAAACCTCAATTGGCTACTTCCCGTATTGGCCACTCCATTATTGCCTGTACCATTTGTGCTATCATGACCTGTATTGGTTGCTGCAATCCTTCCATTATTATCAATGGTAAAAGCTCCGTTGGAATGAAGATGGGAATTGATGGGACCAATACTCACATTGGATTGATTCCCAGTTAATGAACCGCTATTGGAACTTGTGAGGATCGAACTGCCGGAATTGCCCGTTCCTCCAATCAAAGAAATGAGATCCCCGGGAAAGGAACTGTTGTTAATATTAGTGACGGTAATGAGGGGATTGGTGTTGGAACCTGTTATGCCAGCTCCGTTAAAAGTGAGTGTTTCATTGTTAAAATTAAAGTTAAATACCGAAGCATTAGATGGAAAGTTGAAAGTGGAAACAGAAAAAGGGGTAGAACTTTCGATGGGGTTAGTATCGATACCGGAAATGCTGCTATTGAAGATCACCTCGTCGCTGCTACCTGGAATCGTTGAAGAACTCCAATTGGTGGGGTTGTTCATGTCACTATTTGGATTTTGAGCCACCCAAGTAATCGATGCGGCATGTGCAGTGCTAAAGGATGCAATTAGGTAACAGAAAATGTATCGAGGTGAAAAATAACGGTTGATCATAGCTAAAGTTCTACTGGTATTTTGTTTTATTAACTGGAGTTTGGACTAAATTTGGCCTGCAGATGACGGCTGTGACTTCATCAGATCTAACTTCCTCCTCATCAACAGCTAGCGCTATTGACTTCGTCGGTCAGTTAGATCTGATTTTGTCTCGCTCGTCCCTGCAGGCCAAATTTAGTCCAAACTCCAGATTAACCTGAGTAATGGGTTTAATCCGCTCAACATCAACAATCTTTGCGTGATCTTGCCCTTGTTTTTCCAAAGGTATAGGGTCCTCCGCTATTACCTTTGGAAAAACAAGGGGAATCTCATCGCAAATCTCTATTGATGTTGAGGGAAGAAACCCATTACTCAGGTTATTAATGAACCTATAGCTTAAAAATGGTGGGGATACAACGGTTTTTTTTGTTCACTAAATGGTAGCAAGAGCGCATAGCCTTGATGTATTTCTAAATCCAACCTAAAATCAATCTCACCCCCTTAGGTGAATCATTACTGGGTCAATAATTTGACTGTAATCCCTATGCCATTGTATCATGGCGGTGTCAGCGGAGTTTTTGATGCACACAATTTTAGAAAAACCTGAGATCTATCTTGTAGGCATTTGTGTGCGCACAAATAACAAGCAAGAAGTAAACAAAATGGATGGGAAGATTTTCCCTCTTGTGAAAAAATATTTTCATGAGGCGCTTGCAGAAGAAATTTCAAACAGAAAAAATCCTGGGACAACATTTTGTGCATATACGGATTATGCAAGCGATGAACACGGGGACTACACCTATTTTATTGGTGAAGAGGTAACCGCCTTCGATGAAAGCCTACCTGAGGGATTTCAAACTCTGACGATCCCTGCACAGACCTATGCCAAGTTCACAACAAAACCAGATCCCATGCCGGATGTCTTATTGAAGGTTTGGAATACTGTTTGGAATATCTCTACACAAGATTTAGGCGGCAAGCGCACCTATGTAACAGATTTTGAACTCTATGATGAGCGAGCAAAAGATCACCAAAATACCGTTTTAGATCTCTATATTGCCATCAAACGAGTGTAACCTTTTGGGGCTATCGATGAATCATCTCACTAAATGCTTATTTTCGTGTTTTCTTCTCATTACGCAAATGGTATACCCTGATCGCCGAAGAGCTTGGAATTTGGGCTGCTGATGCGCTCCGGGGTTCGATCGATCGCAAATGGATCAATAGTAACAATATAAATCCATTTACAATCGTCGAACCGCGGGAGCTTTCACGCAGGCTGGTGGCTAACTTTTGAGGTTGTTTGGGTATACAAGATGTCACCTATTACCCAGATAGGTTCTTAATCGTTTTGATTGACAATAGATTTGCCTGCTAGGTATATGTCGAATTACGATGAAAGGATTATTATTCATTCTCTCTAGCGTGTTCTTTGTTCTCCTTTCCTCCTCAACTAATGTGGAGGAGGAAAAGGACATTACGGGCCTATGGAAAAGCAGAGATCAACATTCAGCCAAACCTCGAAGTTTGGTGGCAATTTACAAATACCAAGACATGTACTATGGAAGGATGCTAGCTACCTACGATGATAATGGGAATATCAAGGACTCGATTTTTGAACAGAAAGGGAGGGCAACAGGTGTTGTAGGGCATCCTCCTTACTGTGGAATGGATTTTGTCTATAATGTACAAAAAATGAGATACAGCAGGGGAAATACCCCCAAATACAAAGGTAAAATCATAGATCCCGAGAAAGGGAGAGTTTACAATGCTAAGTTGTGGCGTAGCGGCAATGATCTGATCCTAAGGGGAGAGCTTTGGATTTTTGGAAAGAATATACCCTGGTACAAAGCCTCTGAAAGTGATCTGCCCAAGGGTTTTTCCATGAGTGAAATCAAAGATTTTGTCCCTGTGGTTCCCAAAGCTTTATAATTCCTATCCAGACCGAACTAAAAATATGTATTTATCTTTACGATGCCGGTGACAAATTGCGGCACATTCCTTCCTGCAAACGAAAACCATATGCCTCCGATTATGCCGACGTTCTTGCTCCAGTTGTATTCAATGGCAGGAGCCAGACTGTATTCTTCTGAAGAAGGGCGTTTCATGGCAGTCATCGTTTTTCCTGAAAACCGGTTTTTATTTGAGTGATTATAGCGCGCATCACAGGCAAGAGCCCACCTTTGCGTCAAGTTGTACTGGATAGCAGCGCCCACAAATAAACGATTGCCTGGGTATTCTGTTCCCCGGGTGTGGGCATCTCCCCCGTAGGCATTAAACCCCTTGACTGAAGTAGGATTGCCGATCCGATAACTTCCATACCAACGCAGTTCTAAAAAATGAAAGTCGCCGATATGGAAAAAATTTCCAAGTGAAAGGCGGATCCCTGGAAAATAACATCCCGTTCCTGTTGCGTCAGTTTTCTTTTTTTTAGGGTTTAAATGTTCATACTTGCCCAACGGAAAATCGGTTTGGAACGAGAGTTTGATCGTAGGAATAGGGGAGAATTTTTTGGGGCGCAGCAGCTGCACTTCAAGCTCGACGAGCATATCTTCAATATTTACAGAATGCTGCCCTTGTGTTTCTTGATAAACAACGATGGGCACAAAGTGGAGTTCAAGCGCTTTTGCCAGGCCGATTTTGGTATTGACTCCCACCCTTAGCCTATAAAAATTGTCTACACTGCTAGGGCGCCAATGCTTATTGTAGTGTCCCAAATCGGTAATCGCATAGATGAGCGGTTCGATGTTGTAATGGCCTGGATCCACGGTGTATGGGGATGGGGTGATGAGGGGACCGGTAAACCAAGGGGATGGGTAAGGATCGAAGATCACCTCATGAGTTCCTGGATCATCTGCAAAAAGAGGTGAGGATGCCGCAATGAATAAAAATATAGTTTTAAAATACTTTAAAATACGCATGAGACGCCATGAAAAAAAATATTTAATTGAGGTGAAAGTAACATATGGGTAGAACAAATAGCCAGAAAAAAATATATTTTATTACTTCTTTCCGTTCGTCATTGACAAAACGGAAAAATGATGAAGTCATAATTTTAAATAAAATAGATAGCCATTTCGTAGAAACCGCCAAGTTTTTCCTGTAGATTTTCTCAACTTTATGTATCATGTCCAAAAAAAAATATGCAGCCAAAGGAAAGCGCATGAAATCTGTCTCATTTTGTCTGTCTCTGATTCTCTGGACATCATTAACATTTGCTAGTAGCCTAACGCCGGTTGTTACCTCTAACGAAAAAGTACCTGAGGCTTTGAGAGCCTATTTTAATTATCTCGATCAGCATCCTAAAACTTTGGGTTTTTTAGGTGATGCAGATCACGGGGAAATTGGAATTGTTCTAGATAAAGAAAAGATCTTTGATATTGAACAGAGAACGGGTCGAAAGGTTGGTATTGTTGCAGAAGATAATTATTGGTTATGGATCAACGACGCTGTAAAATTTCCCAATGGCAAATATGGCGTTTATGGAAGGCTGTTGTGGAGGCAGTCTCTAACAGGGGCGACAGGAGTTGCTGTAATGGCAGTACTGCCCAATGGTAAAATCGTCTTAAATCGCAACTTTCGCCATGCAACTAGATCTTGGGAATATGAGCTTCCTAGAGGGGGTGTCAACATCGGTGAAACGGTTGAGGATGCTGCAGTACGGGAAGTTAAAGAAGAAACGGGGATGATAATTGATCAGCTTCAGTTATTGGGAGAGATAGCTGGAGATTCAGGGGTAACAAATGGAATAATGCCTGTGTTTTTTGCTAAGGTTGTTGCACAACAAGAAGCTCAGCCAGAAGATTCTGAGGCCATCGCTGCTATTGAGTCGTTTTCTGTTGATGAGTTAAAAAAGGGGTTTATCGATGGTTACCTTGTCGTAACAGTTAACCAACAGGCTTGCAAAATTCCGCTTCGAGATCCCTATTTGGCCTTTGCCATTTTGCAGACAGATATCAGAATGAGTTTTAAGAAGTAACTCCAGAGGGAGTTGCAATCCCCTCTTGACATTTGAATTCACAAGGAGAGTATGAGAAAATATTTTAAGGTGGCAATTTCCGCATTGGCTTTAAATGCCCTGTTTTTCAGTGAGGCAAGCGCAAGTATAAACAAAGTAGATGATTCCATTGAGGTGCTCTCTTTGGATGTCATTTCTTATCAAGCTTTTATGAATGGGGATCCTGAAACCTTGAGTGTGCTTGAAAGAGCGTTACATGAAAATGGGATTGTAGGCGTTCGAGGGGTTCCAGGATATAAGGAAAAGGTTCTTCAATTCATTAAAGCAGCTCAAGAGTTTTCATCCCTTCCCGATGCTGTTAAAAATACTTATGCTCCCGATCGCAATTCTGGCGAAATGTTTCTTGGGTTTGAAATCGGCAAGGAGAAGTTTAAACGTCCTGATGGAACATGGGTCGTCGATGATTTGAAAGTCTCCTACTATGGATTGGTCCCTGATAGCCCTCTCAACAAATGGCCAGAGGAGGTCGACCTAAAAACCTCTTTTGAGGATTTGGGGATGTTAATGTCTCAGACGGGGATGGTCGTAATGGGGAAGATTGGGCTTATTGGGCCCAGTAGTGGGATCTTAATCGATGATGTTCCAAGAACTGGAAGAATGCTTCATTACCGCAAGAGTATCGATGGCTCCCACGATAATCCTTTCTGGTGTGGAGCCCATTTTGACCATTCCATATTTACAGCTTTAATCCCTGCGTTTTATTTTGTCGATGGACATCCCATTGCAGAGCCCTTAGAGGCTGGGCTATTTGTGAAAACAACTCGAGATGGAATTTTTAAGAAAGTCGTTGCTGATGATCCCGATGTCATGCTGTTTCAGGTAGGGGAGTTTGGCCAATTAGTGACCAATGATGCAATCAGAGCAACAGAGCATAGGGTCCATAAAGCTTCGGGAATCGTAGAACGTTATACGTTAGCCCTCTTCTTTGATGCGCCATTGGATACAGTGATTCATTCCTCATCTGAGCTAACCCAAGATGCTAGGTATGGGGGCGGGCCTGGCATGCCTTGTTCCTATTTGCACTGGAAGGAGGAATCGTTTAAGCGTTACTTGGTAAAGGAAGGAGAAACTGAGGAAAAATAGGCCTCATAGGGTGCATGATATTGACTATGCACCCATATGTTTTCACAGATTTGTTCCCTCCGAAAGACAATCGAGATACTCCCAATAGGTAAAACGACGATCTCGTTTTTTTCCTGTAATTTCTTTTAAAATTCCGATCTCTACAAATTGGTTAATAAGAGTTTGAGCTGTCTGGTAAGATGATGGAAAATACTGTGCAGCCTCTTGAATTGATAAATGAGGCTTAATAAACAAGTGGTCAAGTAAGGCAATTGCCAATGGCGAGGAGATCTTCTTCTGAATCAACAGTTTTTTGTTTTTTTCTGCGATCGACAATACATTTTTGATTGTATCAAGAGCTGATTCCGATGTCCAAATAATTCCCTTAAGAAAGAAGACTATCCATTGCTCATAATCACCTTGTTCTCTTACTAAATTTAGCCTGTCATAATACTCCTGGCGATGAAGCTTAAAGTAATAACTAAGGTAGAGAAGAGGTTTTTGCATGACCTGTTTCCAGCACAAATAAAATGTAATCAAGAGCCGTCCTAATCTTCCGTTGCCGTCTAAAAATGGATGAATTGTTTCAAATTGATAATGTAGTAATGCACAAGCGATTAAAACGGGAAGCTCGTGTTCTTTGTCTTTGTGCAAAAACAACTCTAATTGTCCCATTGCATCCGTAGCTTCTAGAGGAGGCGGTGGTATGAAAGATGTATTTTTAAGGGTAGATCCTTTAGGTCCAATCCAATTCTGAGATCGTTTAAATTCCCCTGGGGTTTTCTCCTTGCCGCGATTATCGGAAAGAAGAATATGATGAATTTCCTTGATGAGGCGTATGCTCATTGGGAATTCTTCGATTCGTTTTAACCCATGATTCAGTGCCTTTATGTAATTAACAACTTCTTGAACATCGTGCACATTTTGCAGGGGAATGTGACTTTCGTACTCAAAAATATCTTCCAATGAAGCCTGCGTCCCCTCAATTTGGGAGCTGAGAAGAGCTTCTTTGCGGACATACATGGCAATAATGTGATCTACATTGGGCAGCTAATAGCCCATTGTGTCCAACCGACCAAGAGCAATGTTTGCATCTGAAAGAAGTTGATGCAATGCCCCCTCTATTTTAACAGCTGGAACTGGAGGCAGAGAGGAAGGGATAAATGCTTTATATCCTGTAGGTTGGGATATATACCGGTGCTACTTCAAACGTACCTGTCATTTCTGTTTTAACGGCCCCCTTTTCCCTTCCCCCAAACAGGGCCTTATTACTTCGAATAATGTCCCTGTTTGGGGAAAGGAAAAATGGTCGCGTTAAAACAAAAATGACAGGTGCGTTTGAAGTAGCACCGGTATATACTGACCACTTCTCATTAAAAACCTCTATTCAAGATGGATTAAATAAGGTCCAAAAATAGGTCCTGCTATTTAAGGATTCTTAAATAATGCTCCCATAAAATGACATTTTATTCAAGTTTTCTTGAATAGTAAGCGCTAGGCATTTGTTCTATAACTCATTTTTTGGTAAAATGATGAGTTATAGAGGAGAGGTTTATCACTCATGCCGTGCAACTGGGAATTGCCAAATTGGCCAAAATTTCAGTCTGGACTTTAGCCATTGGAGCGGGGCGGTTTTCGCAGATAGCATCCCCCAGGCAGGGGGAATTTTGTAATGGTGGCATATTCAAGCCTACCATTACAAAATTCCCCCTGCCTGCGGGCGCTATCTAGAAAAATCGCCCCGCTCCAATGGCTAAAGTCCAGATCGATTGAACATAATAGCAAAAAATTGAGATACAAAAGTTAGATTGTATGGACCTAAACTCTCTAGTTCTCCCTTCAATCATCGATGGAGAGGATAAAAGCTCTGCGATCAAAAATCGGATCAGGAAGAACTATCAACATCTCCGCAAGTGGGCAAAACGCTCTTTAACCGATTGTTTTCGGATCTATGATCGGGACATCAAGGAATACCCGCTGGCAATCGATTTTTACGCAGGGAGATTCTGTGTGCAGTTTTTCTCCTATGATCGGGATCAAGATGAGCCGTCTGTGGAGTTAGAAGAGGAGATCAATAGCATCCTCCTCTCCCTTTTTGGAGCCCTGCCAAGTGCAATTTTTTGGAGAACGCGCCTCAAGCGGGAAAAAATGCAACAATATGAAAAAGTAGATCAGCAAGAGCAGTTTTTCACGGTTTTGGAATATGGAGTGAAGTTTAAGGTCAACTTAGTGGATTACCTCGATACTGGATTATTTCTCGACCATAGGGAAACAAGGAGGCTTGTGGCATCGATGGCAAAGGGTAAGCGCGTTCTTAATCTGTTTGCCTATACTTGCTCTTTTAGCGTGCACGCTGCGCTTGCAGGCGCAAGCTTTACCAAAAGCGTCGATATGTCCAACACTTACACAGATTGGGGAAGAGACAATTTTATCCTCAACTTCATACCGTTAAAAAATAACGAAATTGTGCGTGCCGATTGCTTAAGGTTTTTGGAAGATGAGGTGGGTTCAGGCGCAATGTATGACATCATCATCATCGATCCGCCTACGATCTCCCGCTCAAAAAAGATGGATCAGATGTTCGATATTCAAATCGATTATCCCTTCTTAATTTCAAGTGCTCTCAAACTTCTCTCAGCAGATGGGGTCATTTTCTTTAGCACCAACTCACGGAAATTTAAATTTGATCCATCTTTGTTTAGCTCCTGTTTAGTTAAAGAGATCACAGATCAGACCTTTCCTCTTGATTTTCATAATAAAAAAATTCACCGCTGTTGGAAAATCACTTTAAATAAATTATTTATTTCTTAAGATGGGAGGATGAACTTTAAACTCCCTCGCCCCATTTTTTCTGAAGAATTGTGTCAAATCCTCTCTAGAGAGGTGCGCAGACAAAAGATTGTTGTTTTGCGCCTATCGACAAAACGCCTCAAAGAGTTGGCACAAGTTTGCAAAGAGATTGAAAAGCAAGAGCTTCCCAAACACCTTGTTTGTAAGAAACTTCCTCAAAAGCTTGGAAGTGGCATCTTTTTACACGCTGATGCCAAGCCTATTTTGAAAGGGCAGGTGATTGCCTCGTATGCAGGGGAGGTTTTTTTAGTTCCGCAAACAGATCAAGAGGATGGAAGTTACGCTTTTGAGCCGCTAGATAAGATGCGTCTGACAAAAGAGGAGCAATTCCTTTTTCATAAAAAGTGCACCTACAGCCCTGCTCGCAACTACTCTCTGATGATCGATGCATTAAAGAAGGGTAATTTCACTCGATTTATCAACCATTCTGAGCAGCCAAATATTGTGGCGCACCTTTGCAAAGTTCCCGCAAATCCTTACGGTCTAGTTCCTGCACCCATCGAGGTGATTTATTTTGCCAAGAAAACCATTTTGCCAAAAGAGCAGCTGCTCGTTAGCTATGAAGAAGGGGGGAAGACCTATTGGGGAGCCTCTAATATCAAGCCATTTGCAATGACACCCACAACATTTCAGTGTTCTTAAAAACTAATAAATTTTTTTTACCTATTGGATTCAAAAATCTAACGGAACCGGACTCGATAGAATTTAAATAAATTTCTATATTTCATAACGCCTCCCGGACAACAGTGTTATAACATATAGAAACTTGAATCCAAGATTCCCTAATATAAAATAATATTCATTATTTTACTCGGTCAATTTTCAAATAAAAATTTATAATTATAACTTTAAGATTGAAATTAAATCAAGTATTTTTGTATCATTAGTAAATGGATTAACATTACATTGTTTAAGGATTGTCGTTGCGATGAATTGTTGAATTCACCATAACAAATAAAAATAGGTTTTTATATGAATATTAATAATAATCCAAACCATCAGGCTTGTCCCATCTTGGGTCAACCTCTGGTTATTGCAAATATTGCTAATAAATTGGAGCCGGAGCTCAATTTTCAAAACCTGGCTGCCCACTCCAAAGAAGAACTCTGCGCTTATGGCAGAATCTTAAGTGCATTCATGCTGAGCTGTAAAACTATAGGAGACAAAAAGTTTCTCAAACAAACAATGTATCAAGTTAAAGAGTGTTATAAAGAAAAATGCCTTTCTGACTGGAATGAAAAATACCCCATATTTGCTAATCGGTGGAAACCGGGATCAAACAGGGACTTACAGACCCTATTTTCGATGAAACAACTGAGAAATGCAAATAACATCGATGACAAGTTCCCATTGATCCGGGCGCCTCAACTGATCCTTAAAGTGATCGGTGAGGCATACCCTGGTGAAATGTATTGGTTCAAAAGAATAAAATGTGTAGAGAAGGAGTTGATGCAAACCACCAATGCTCTCCTACACAGCTGCAAAGCTCTTTATAACTGTAAAACACTACAAAATTTTCATCAGGAACTTAAAGAGACACGGTTGTGTAAGGGGTGGAATCCGATAGGGATTAAGTTGGGCGAAAAAATATACAATTATCCGGGTGGGCCCGGTTGGTTAAATGATATATTTTTAACTGGATCGACTTCTCCTTATATAGGTGGAACTCATCCGACTTACGTTGGAAACCGATCTTGGAATACAGTGCTTGAAGAAGATGTGAAAAAAATTGTTAGGTTATTTCCAGAATCCCTGCTTTGCATTAAGTTGAACACTCGTCTTGTGGATCAGTTGAGCCCCTTTGCGATGGCCTGCATGAATGAGCATATTCCTTTATCTATGGTTGAATTTTTATTAGAAAATAAGGCAGATCCAAATCAATGTGCTCGTTGGTGTGTAGGGGAGCATGCTTGGCATTGGAGTGACACGTCCTATTACATACACGAAGAGGATCCTATCGCCCAGCAAATCGCCCAGCAAACACGCTTTCAAGAAATAGTAAAAATGGTTAAGAAACACAATTTTAGCTTCAGGACTGAAGTTATCGTTAACTATGACTGTGGTTTCAATCATAATCTATTTATCCGTGGAAATGAGATGGGATCATGGAATAAAGGGTGGCCTCTTATCAATCTTTCAGCAAACAGCTGGATATTTGTATTTTCAAGACAGGACATCTTTAATTTCGAATATAAAATTCTCATTGATGACAGGATATGGGAAAAGGATGTATCGGAGATGGAGAAGAACCATAAAGGAGAAAGCGGGCAACAACTCTCCATCGTGCCTCATTTTTAATTCAACCCATATCTCTTGAGGATCTTCTGTACTGTCTTGCAGGAGGTCCTTAATAACCTGAGTTTTGGGTTCATTTCGCTCAGAATCGGTAATCTTTGCGCGATTTGCTCCCATTTCACGCGGGGTATAATTTTCATCGACAATTGTGAGCGCTAGCTCCTTGGGGTTTGGGTTGATCTTCACGTTTTCTTAGTAATGCTATTAGTGGAATCCAAAGAGAGGGTCAAAATTCAAATTTCTGGCTGATAAAATAATATTGTGCTATTGTGCTTCGAAATAACCTTGAGATAGGGTCTACACATGCAATCACATAGCGCAACATCCAGTTTTTTATTCACCAGTTCGGTTTTGGGACTATTTTGTATGGGAGGGTTGCACTCTTTGCAAGCGGACGCTCCCTCATCTGCAACAACATCTCAAAAAGAGCCGTATGATGCAGATTTGTTTAACAAGGATAAAAAAGTTTACTTCATCAATGCGGAGTTTCTGTACTGGCTTGTCAATGAAGGAGCCGTAGATTACGCTGTAAAGATGAACCAAGATGCCTGGTCTACAACGCAAAACACCTATGCGATCGGCAACTACCAAAATGCCACATTTGATTGGACACCGGGATTTAGGATTAATTTTGGATATTTCAATGCTCCCCATTATTGGGACTGTTTTTTACAATATACCTACGTTCCAGCAAGCGGAAACAATCATGTTAGCGCTCCTGATGAGGGGGGGGAATATCTCAATGGAACCTGGGCACAGCCTGATGTTAATTCGGCAGTGGTGCCGACTCCTCTTCGCAATGCAAAAACCCATATCGCGTTGCAATACAATGTGCTTGACTTCCTCTTCTCGCGCCGCTTTCAAACAAATGAGCATCTTAGAATCAATGTGTTTGGAGGTGTGACCTCTGCAATCATCTTTCAAAAATTGAAGGTGGCTTATGAAGATACTGCAGGTCAACATGCGCATGTCAACAATCGGTGGAGATTTGAGGGCGCTGGCTTGCGCGTTGGAGCCAAGCTCGATTGGTATTTAGGCTGTGATTTATATTTGACAGGAGTTACATCAACAGGGATTCTTTCAGGATGGTACAAAAACACAGCTTATGAAAAAACAGATGCGGTTATCGTTAATACCGATAATCGTCGTCCCATTCTCAATACCGGTTTTCATGATAGACGGTTGACTTATACGGCTCAGTTTTCAACAGGGTTTGCGTGGGAAAAGAGATTTAAATGCGTTCGCACAGAATTGTTTGCAGGGTATGAAATGGCCATTTGGACCAACTTGCAGGAAGTTTATCGCTCGGCATTTGCTCCTGCCACAGCTGCCAAGGAGACATTTATCAATAGCTCCAATATTTCATTGCAAGGACTTACAGTGCGCTTCAACATCGACATGTAAGGTAAGGGGGGGAGTGCTCCGATTTTCCCTGGTTTAACTTAACACGTCAACAAACTCAAGTTTGGGGTTTTGCTTGATGCTGTATTGCTTTTCCCATTGGGAGGTAAATAGTGCCATAGGGCGCCCAAATCGATCCAAGACAAGGGCTGAATTGGAGGACTTTTCAAAGGTCTTGGGATCGCCTAGGATCCATGCGCTGCATGAAAAGGAAAGGGGGGAGAGGACTGTGTCCACCCCATATTCATCCCTTAATCGGTATTGCATCACCTCAAACTGCAACTGTCCCACAGCTGCAAAAATGAGGTCACCGCTTTGCTCAAACGGTTTTAGCACTTGGATTGCACCTTCATCGCTCAGTTGTAAAATTCCTTTGTCAAACGATTTGCGCTTGCTGACATCTTTGGGATGGAGGCGCGCAAAAATTTCCGGCTGAAACTGAGGCAGCGGTTTGTAATTGAACCCACCTGTTACAGAAAGGGTATCGCCAATGGCAAAAAGAGAGGGATTGATCACACCGATGATATCGCCTGGAAAGGCGTAGTCAAGTGTTGATCTCTGGCCGGCAACCATGCCATGGGGGCGAGAAAGGCGGATTTCCCTGTTGGTGCGGTGATTTTTAACGATCAGATCCCGCTCGAATCTGCCGGAACAAATTCGAATAAAGGCCATGCTATCCCGGTGCCGCTTGTCCATGTTAGCCTGAAGTTTGAAGACATAGCCGCTAAAGGGGGTGTTGATCGGATCAATCTCAACCTCAGTTCCATCAGGTCGATTGGCTAGGCGTGCATGCGGGCAGGGTGCAAGGTGGATAAAAGCATCGAAAAAGGGCTCAACGCCAAAATTTGTCAGCGCTGATGCAAAGAACACGGGAGTGACTTTGCCGGCTAAAAAATCTTCTTGGTTAAAAGGGTTGCCTGCCATCTCTTGTAATTGGAGTTCTTCGATGAGCTGAGTATATCTTTCCTCGCCGATTTTTTCTTTAGCTTCGAGGCTCTGAAGGGGTAACCGCAGAATCTCAGCCCTTTGGGCACCCCCCACGGAGGTCCTGGTAAAGAAAATACACTCCTTTGCAAGACTATCTACTACGCCCTGAAACTCTTTGCCAGTTCCAATCGGCCAATTCATCGCGTAGGAGTGAATTTGTAGAACATTCTCTACCTCATTCATCAGATCAAGAGGCTCTCTTCCTGGCATATCCATCTTATTGATGAATGTCAAGACGGGAATTTTTCTAAATCTGCACACTTCAAAGAGTTTTCGAGTTTGTTTTTCCACCCCTTTGGAAGCATCGATTACCATAATTGCGCAATCGGCGGCAGTGAGGGTGCGGTACGTATCTTCCGAAAAGTCTTCATGGCCAGGGGTATCGAGGACATTGATGATGGTGTCCTTATAGGTGAACTGCATGGCGGAGGAGGTGATGGAGATCCCCCTTTCTTGCTCCATGGCCATCCAGTCAGAGGCTGCGGCCTTTCTTCCCTTTCTCCCTTTGACCATCCCGGCAGTGTGGATCATCCCCGAATAGAGCAGAAGTTTTTCAGTGAGTGTCGTTTTTCCCGCATCCGGGTGGCTGATGATCGCAAAGGTGCGCCGCTTGGCGACCTCTTCTTGAATTGAGGCTGTTGCATTGTCCATATCGGATCATTGTAGCGTAAGCCTGTGGATCTTTCAACTTAAGACTATCCAAAATGAATTAAAATAATTAATATAATTATGATAGCTGAATTAAATTTATATTTAATTAAAGAAATTTAATATTATTTTTATGTATTTAATTAAATTAAACATTTATGTAGAATTATAAAACAAACTAAGGTGAAAGCAATTAAAAGTGATTGTTACTTTAGTTGAGCTAGACTTTGTCCGTTTGCCAAGGTCTAGCTGATCACCAATTTTAATTAGAGAGAAAAAATGAATAATTTAAATTCTATAAATCCTTTTGGAAAGAGGCTGGCGCATGGTCCAGCAGTAGTACAAGAAGAAAATAACTTTAACGTTTTATCACTTCCAAAAGTAGTATTAATAAAGATATTTCAAGCGTATCTTTATTCAGTTCCAAATGACTGTAAATCTTTGCCAGAATACACAAAAAATTTAAAGCTTACTTGTAAAAGATTCAATAATGTTTTTGTTGAAATGTTCCCCTTTGTCTATCGAGAATCTTGTTCAATGATTTTCAATCGCTTTATTATTGATATAAATTCTGAACGCAAAAATATGGAGAAGTGTAAATTTACTTTCTTTGAAATAGAACACTTGAATAGTTTAATTAATTTTAATAATAGAGAAAAAATTAAAGCAACATGGGAATCTATTGTAATTATAAATAATAATATTTTTAGAGAAACGTCTTTAAATTTCATTTTTTCTCTTTCAGATGAAGATTTTTTGTGTGCTTTAGAAAAATGTAAAAGATTTTCTATTATTAATATAGATGAAATAAATAATAGTATAAATGCTAAAAAAAGTGTACTGAATATAGTTCCTGGAACTGATTATGAAAATGCTTGTTTAATATTAGAGAAGTCTCAAGTGACTATTTTTTCAAAGGAAATTTTTAATAAGATATGTGCACCTGAAAATCATAGTTCTGTTGTTGTTTTTTGTGATCCAAATTTGAATAATTTAATTTCAATTAAAGAGAGTTATTCCTGTTTTAATTTAAATTCAAATAAGTTATTTTGTTTGGATAGTTTTATTTGCAAATTTTCCAATCTTAAGACGTTAAAATTGAGTAATAACAAAATATCATTCGTTTCTTTTAAAATTGGAGATTTAGTTAATCTTGAATATTTAAATCTCGGTTGCAATAATATTCAATTTATTCCTGCTTCGATAAACAAGTTGACAAAATTGACAAAACTTTCGTTAAATAATAATTGTTTTTTTGATTTTCCAAATATTAAAAAATTAACAAATTTAGAATGTCTTGATGTAAGGCGAATAAACAAAAGCAAAACTATTCCAATCCCCATCTGGCATATTGAAATTTTAGCAGCTCCTCAAAGAGTCCTGGCAGACTTGCATTTTTCAGCGTGTTCTCTAAGAGATCCCCTTGCAAATTTACCTCAAACTCCAAGGTTTGTTGATAAGATGCAATTTTTAAAAAATTGCTCGATTACAATAGACAAGGAACAGCTTTCATTTCTAAGCAATGATGATCTTCAAAATTATCAATTTTTAATAAATAAAAAAGTAAATAGAGGTGGCTTAATAACTAAAGGTTCTATTCGAATCAGAAAAAAATAAGATTTTATACGGTTTCTAGGTCGAAGTGATAAATGAGCGTTTCTTTGCAAAAAAGGTGAAGGCAAAGCTCAATAGCAGCCCAATCAAAATCCATGCCATGAGGTAGAAGCAATCGTCAAGGGCAAGCGCAGTGGCTTGCCTTTGCAGGTAGTATTCTAGTTGTGCATTGGCAAAGTTCCCCTCGAGCCCCACCTCTTTGGCTTTTAAGAAAAATTCCTCTGTTTGCGCTGAGTTTGCAGTCAAGCTACTTCCAAGCCTGTCATGGTAGAATATCTGCCTTCTCTGCCAGATAACATCATAGACGCAAGCTCCAAGGCCGCTAGAGAGCGCGCGTGTCACTTGGAATAAACTGAGGACGTGCAGCATCTGCTCCTCTTGCAGACGGTAGAAGCTCAAGCGAAATAGGGGAGCCAAAAAAAAGGCAAGGCCAAGACCGGCAAATAGCCTAGAGACGATGATCCTTTCTAAATCGATCTGGACATTGAAGACCATCGTATGAAAGCAGGAAATGATCAACAGAATGATCGAAATGGCCAAAAACAGGCGGTTGTCGACCGACTGTAGCCTTTTGTGGACGATAAGTAGGGGAAGGAGGCCGGTTAAGGCCATAATTCCCATCAGCGCGGCTATCCAGTCAGGGGTATAGTTGGCCCAGAGCTTCAGCCAGAGCGATAAAAGAATCACCATTCCAAAATAGGCAGAAAAGAGGATAGCCAGGGTAAAGAGGGAAAAGTAAAGGGTGGTGCGCTTAAGCAGCTGCAAATTGAGCAGGGGATGGGGGTGATTTAATTCCCAGAGGATGAAAAATAGTAGGGCGGGAGTTCCCAGGACAATTAAAGATGTAGTCAAAGGGGAGCGGAACCAGTCGAGCTCCTGTCCTGTGATCACTGCAAAGCCAAGAGAGAACACCCCAATAAAATAGAACAGATATCCCACCTTGTCAAAAGGAAATTTTTCCACGGGCTGCTTATCTAACCCTGCTAAGCGATACCGAAGGTAGAATGCTAATAAAAGGAGGAGGGGAATATTCATATAAAACACCCAGCGCCAATCCCATTCATAGGCAATCCATCCTCCCCAGCAAGCTCCAATCACAGGGCCTATGGTAAAGATTGTCAGCGTTATCGATGTAAATTTTTCTTTTTTTTCTTGAGGCTGCAAAGTAGTGAAAAGATGAAATCCAATTGCATAAAAAGGTCCCGACACAAACCCCTGTAAAAATCGGGCTGCATTGAAAAAAGGATAGTTGGGGGCAATGGCACAGCTCCAAGAGAAAAAGGCAAAAAGCAGGAGAGCGATGAACAGGGATTTTGCCGCTCCCATCCGTGTAAATAAAGGTCTTCCCAGCGGGATGCCAAGGGCATTGCCGAGGGCAAAAAAGGAGACTGTATAGGTTGCAATCGTGTTGCTGCCGCCTAAGTCAGCAACGATATAGGGGGATGCCATGATGCTCAGTGTGTAATTGAAAATCACTGAAAAAAGGGTGCAGAAGAGGGCAAAAAAGAGCATGGGGGGGATAGCAGGGCGTTTCAGAAGGGTATCATTCATCGGGATTGCCAATCACAAGAGGGTTATCAGCCAATAGAGAGAGGAAGGGATCGATGTTCTCCTCGATGACTTGTGCAATCAGTATTTCATCCCCTTTTTCCTCCTCTTCATAAATGGGGGTTTCATAAGTGGGGGATCCCGTATTTGTCAACGGAACCAAGGGCCCGTCCTGATCGCGCAAATCCACCGTGGCCTCCATGGAGAGACCGATGCGTAAGGGATAGGTTTTGATCTCTGCAGCGTCAAGGGCCACCCTTACAGGCACCCTCTGGACGATCTTGATCCAGTTCCCAGAGAGGTTTTGAGGGGGGAGCAAGGAGAAGGCATTGCCGGCAGCCCCTGGCAGTCCCACAACGGTTCCGTGGAAAACCACGCCATCTCCATAAAGATCGGAGGTGATTTTTGCCTTTTGCCCAATCTTCATTTTTTTAAGCTGGGTCTCTTTGTAGTTGGCATTGACCCAGATCTGATCCAAAGGGATGACACTCATTAACATTTGACCCGAGGGGACCCACATCCCAACCTGGATCTTGCGTTGGGCTACAAGTCCCTCGACAGGGGAATAAATCTGGCAGCGATAGAGCTGTACCCAGGCATCGCGCAACATATCGGCTGCTTCCCTGACAAGGGGATGAGTTTTAATCGAAGTTCCCTGAACATAGCTCAATGCTTTTTCATAAAGGGACTCTGTCATTTGCAAAGAGTAGAAGCTGCTGCTTAGATACGCGATCGCATGCTCAAAGTCCTCTAAGGATACCCCTCCCTCGAGGATGACGCTCTTGCGGTGCTCGTAGTCTTGGGCTGTTTTAATAAATTCAGCTTTTTTAACCCCGATATCTGCCTCAAAGATAAAGACTTGATGAAACATTTGGCAAACTTCTCGGACAACCTTGGCAAGGTTCATTTTGGCCTGATTGAGAGAAATGATGGCATCGGTTTTGTCCAGCTCGATGAGGAGCTGCCCTTTTTTCACAAGAAAGGTGTCATCTGTCTGGATTGAGGTCACAAAGCCAGATCTTAGCGGGGTGATATATACTTGATTGCCTTCGACATAGGCATCATTGGTGTACTCAATATAGCGCAGATAAAAGAGCCAAAAGAAAAAGAATCCTATGAATAGGGCAGCGCAAACGATAACGAAAACCAACGTGATTTTTTTTCTTTTTTTTGCCTGAGGTGGCTGAGAGGAAAAAGAATCCGCTGTCATTGCCTCTCCTTTTTAAGGGGAACGCTATACTCAGACTGATACCCCCCGCCAAGTGCTTTTGTTAACTTAATGGCTGCAAGGTATTGATTATAAAGCAGTGACACATCATCTAGTGCTTTAAGGATCCACTCTTCTTCAGCTAAGTATTGAGAAAGCAGATTATCCAGGCCGCTTTGCTGCCTTAAGAGAACTAGGTCATACCGAGTTTGCGCAGCTTCGATAATCAGATCCTGAGCAGATTTTTGCTCGAAGATCGATTTTGCAAGAACCAGTAGATCGGCAACCTCCGATGCGCTCTTTAAGAGGAGGTCGTTATAATCATAAACCGCTTGATCAAACAGCGCTTTTTTTGCCCTGATATTGGCTCGGATGGCACCTGCAGTGAAGATGGGAAGATGGATTGCCGGCAGCAGAGCAGCTGTCTTGCTCTGGGCTCTAAAGAGGTGGCTAAAGTTAATACTTTCTAGGCCAAGCAGAGCTGTTAGATTGATATTTGGGTAAAAGTCGGCTTTAGCGGCACCCACCTCGTGGGCCAAAGCTTCCACGCGCCAGATTTGAGCCATCAGATCGGGCCGTCTTGCCAAAAGATCCAGAGAAAGGTTATCGGGGATAGTTAGGGTTTCTAGTGCTTGGGGAAGCGTTGCCTCGATATTAAGGGGCTCATCCGGGCCTCTTCCCAATAAAATATTGATCAAGTGCTTGTCAGTTTCTACCTCTGTCTCAATGCTAAATACCAGTTTTTCCGCCTCCAATAACCTCTCCTCTGAGAGGAGGGGGGAGAGCCTGGAGAGGAGTGCTTTATCTTGGAGGTGGCCCTCTAGCTCAAAGAATGCGCGGCGCACCTCAAATAGATCTTGATAGAGCCTTTGCCTGACCAGATTGGTTTTGAGTGCAAAATAAGCTTGGGCAATCGCTGTTGTGGTAATGAGCTCAACGCCGGCAGACTCTGCCTCCTCTGCCTTGCTCTCCCCTAAAGCTGCGTTGAAGAGGTGGCGATTTTTCCCCCAGAAGTCAAATTCGTAGGTAAAAGACAGAGTCAGATCCACCAAATTGGCATTGAGCGGAATCTTGGGATTGAACGTGCGGTAAAGCCCGTTTTTGCTCAAATATTGCCACGTCTCATCCGCATCGAAAAAGAGCAGAGGAAATAAGCGCGAGCGCACCACCTTGGCTGTTTGTTTTGCATATTCCACCCTTTTTTCAATGCTTTGAATCGTTGGGTTTTTATCTAAAGCTATAGAAATTAGAGAGTTGAGCTCAGATGAACCAAAGATTTCCCACCAGTTTTGTTTGGGCCAATCTCCGATGGAAAAAAAACCACTCTCCATACTCCTATCAATAGAGGTTGTAACAGAGGGGGGAGAGAGGAGATTTTCGGTTTGCTGATCTTTTGGCAAAGAAACGCATCCGGAAAGAAATAGCAAACCGAAGAAAATCCATTTCCTTTCAAATGCAGAAGTCATGTTTAATTACATTTTGATTTCCATTCTTCTTGTTAATTGAAAAAATGGAAGCTGTCAATATAATTTTATTACAATCAAGCCCTTAGGAAAGAGTGAGTTTTTGCGACTCATCTCCATCTTCTGCAGCCTCAGACATCTCATTCTCAGGAACTTCGATTTCGATCTCATCAGGTTGTTCCAGACCGGTTTCCATTTCCATTCCGATTTCGAAGGGGTTCGATTCAGACCAACCACTATTCGTGAATCCGTTTATTGAGTTCATATTACAACTCCTTTCTTTTTCTTTTTAAAAATTATAAAAATCTAAACTCTCATTCTTTTTTAATTATAGTTTAATTGTTTAATTTTATTAAACAGAAAAGTTGCAAGGGGTGAGATTTTTTATGAAATAAACCATCTTGAATGATTTAGACTCTTCTGGTTTGATCCAACTTAAGACCCTTAAATTGCTAAATGGTGGATAATGAAAAGCTTTTTTTCCAGATTTTTAAATAAAATCTGGACGCTCAAGGTCAATATCCTTACCCTCTTTCTGTCTCTGGTTTCTGTTGCATTTTTTTGCATCATCTCGTTTACGTATTCTAAGGATGACCAGTCGATCATGGAATATGCAAAAGGGATTGCCAGACGGAGAACTTCGATCGTCCTCTCTAGATTGCAAACAATTGCGATGGCCTCAGAAAGAGAAACAGAGATAGCAAGGGGTTTTTTTCCAGAAATTGAGCCTTTAGAATTTGAGAACAAGGCCCTCATTTCTTATATGCTCAATGTCATTAAGTACGATCGGAATTTCTCCAACTTTTATATAGGTTTCCCTGATGGAACTTTTATCGGGGCTATTGATCAGACCTCATTGATTCAGAGACATTTTTTAACCCAGCCCTCTAAGCCTTTGCCTAAGGAAACTGCCTACTGTTTACTCTATGTCGATGTGGCCGCAGTCCCGCCCACGAATCGATGGTTTTATTTAAATGGCGATTTTACCCAGATTGCAGCCGAATCCCTCCCAGTTGCAGATTTTAATACCCTTGAGCGCCCCTGGTATGTTGGGGCTAAAAAAACCGGCTCTCTTTACTGGACAGGACTTTATCCTTTTCATCCTACCCTTGAAAAAGGGATCTCGATTGGAAACCCCCTCTATGACACAAAAGGGCAGCTCACTGCAGTGATTGGAGCGGATTTAACTTTTACCCTAATATCACAGTTTTTGTCTGAGCAGAAAATTGGAAGCTCAGGGAAGGTATTTATCCTCGATGATTTGGGCAATATCGTAGCTCCCAGTTTTCCAAACCAGACGACCACCCCCTCAGTGATCACGCCTGAACTCATCAATGCAGTCTATGAACACTTTGCTAAGGATCCCAGTGCGCCTGATTTTATTATTAAGTATGAGGGAATTGAATACCTTGCCTATATTTCACAGTTGCCCGCTGTTTTTGGTTCCAGCTGGATGATGCTAACTGTAGCACCTTTAGATGATTTTTTTGGTGAGATGATTAGGACGTTGCATCAAGTTTTAGCAATGATTGTCATCATTCTTTTTCTTTCAGGATTGATCGTTGTTTTTTTTGCAAATAGGATTTCCTCTCCGATTGTGACTCTTTCAAAAGAGGTAGATAAAATCAGCCATCTCAACCTAGATAGTAATACGCGTGTTCCTTCAAGGATTAAAGAGATTGTTCTGATGGATAAATCGATCCATGCAATGAGGCTTGTCATCCGCTCTTTTGCAAGATATGTGCCCAAAGAAATTGTCAGAGATTTATTCAACAAAAATGAGGAAATTGCCCTCGGCGGGGAATTGAAAGAGGTAACTATTTTTTTCTCGGATATACAGGGTTTTACCTCGATTGCAGAGACCCAGTCTATTCAGACCATTATTCCTCTTTTAAGTGAATACTTTGGTGCGATGACTAAAATCATCTTGGGATCCCATGGAACCATCGATAAATTTTTAGGGGATGGAATCATGGCTTTTTGGGGGGCGCCGATCCACTTTCCCGATCATGCCAGCAGAGCATGTACTGCAGCGCTTGCCTGCCAGGCGATGTTATCCAAGCTAAACAAGAAAAGAAGGGAATCCAATTTACCTGAATTTAAAACGCGGTTTGGGATCAATACCGGAAAAGTGATCGTGGGCAATATCGGCACGGAAGATCGGATGAACTATACAGTGATCGGAGATGCCGTCAACATCACAGCTCGCCTGCAAGAAGTGGATAAAGTCTACCACACCTCGATCATCATCAGCCAAGATGCCTATAAACAGCTAGGGGAGGGATTCATTGCAAGACCCTTGGATTTTGTCGCTGTCAAAGGAAAAAAAGAAAAAACCAAGATCTATGAGCTACTTGGCAAAATGGGAGAGGATGAAGAGCTGCGAGCGACACAGGGGCAAATTGATCTCTGCAAGGCGTTTACAGAGGCCTATGAAGCGATGGAGTATGCGCGTTGGGATGAGGCAAAGGCTCTATTTGCTGCCATTGCCCAAAAATTCCCCGAGGATCACCCCACCCAAATCTATCTTAAAAGAATTGAGGAACAACACCTGCATTGATCTGGACTTTAGCCATTCTAAAGTCCAGTCCAAGGGGTTTGATTCGAAACATTTCAATTGAATCCTATTTTCATTATTCGATATGCTTGCCCGCTCAATAAAAGAGCGGGTGTGTATGACCATGTTAGAGCAGTTAACAAATGTGGAAGATGCCAAGCATTGTCTTGGAGAGATTGTAAAGCCATTTCAGCAGGAGCTAAATCGACGACAGAAAAGCTCTGATTTTATAAAAAAATGTATCCAGTGCATTGAAAAGAATGACTTTTTTCAATTGGATGAACTCCTAAAAAGCAGGCTGGTTACGGAAGTACTAGAGGATGCAAGCCTTCAGGGGTGCGCGTCGATTTTCTCCCATTTGCAAGTGTACGCCGATGAGCAGATTGAACAGTATAGGTCGGAATTTAAGAACGGTTTGATGCAAGCCGCTGAGAAAGCGAGGCTTCCTATGCGGGTCGATATCCCTCGATTTTTTGTGCTGGAAGGGATTGAAGGGGAGGTAAACTTTCCCGCAAGGAAGACAACGCTAGGTGAGCTCACGATCAAATCGTTTGATCCCAACCGGATTGTCTCTGCTGCTTTGAGCCTCAAACGGAAGCTGTATGATTCTGTTTTTGAACCGCAACCATTCATTGATGCGTTATTTACGTGCTATCAAGAGATCCTTAAAAAAGAGAACCAACAGGTAGGGGATCCGGTCTCCATTCAGCAATTGTATACTGACTATGTTTGGTCGCTACAGAGCAAAGCCTTTTTGCAAAATATGGATAAGAGCAAGTTTAAAGGGTATAGCGTTGAGCAGTTTGCCGTCGATCTCTGGCGCTTTTTTACCTCAAATGTTTCTGCGGCAGTTGGCGGGTACTGTATTCGCCTAGCGGCTGGAAGAATTAAGTCGCTTTGGCTCATTGATCAAATGGGAGAAAAACGGCAAATTTCCCATGCCTCCTTCGTTAAAGAGTTAATATGATTACAAAAGAAGATATTGAACAGCTCAAACCATTCCAAGCAAGAGCAATCATAGAGAGCTTGAGGAAGGGTCTTGTTCCTACCGAATATGTGCCATTTTTTACTGTAGGACGGCAAAACTGGTTGCGATTTGTCGAGGAAGATTTAGATGGATTTATCGCTGAGGGTGGCGGCAAAGTTCGGTTTATCAATGGGGATTATGGAGATGGGAAGACCCATTTTATGTCGGTGATCTCTCAGCTAGCGCTGCAAAAAGAGTTTGCCTCCTCTTTTGTTGTTTTAACTCGGGATATTCCTATCCACAAGTTTGAGCTTATCTACCAAGAGGTCGTTTTCCAACTCCGAGGGCGATTTGAGGGGGTTGGCATCCGCTCGCTAGTGCAACAATGGGTAGAGAAACAAAAAAAGGTGAATGTTGATCCGGAGATCCTTCTTCAGTCTTTGCGCCAAGTCCGTAAGTTGGATGTCAACTTTGTCAATGCCCTCATGGGACTTTTGCGCGATCCTGCTGAAAATGAGACCCCAGAAGAAACTGCTACTTCCCGTGAGCTATTGTATCAGTGGTTAGAAGGAAAAAAGATCCCCAAAAAAAATCTGACGAAATTCCATATCTTTGAGGTTTTGAATAAGTCTACAGCTAAGATGTTTTTGCAATCATTGATCTCCTTCTTGAAGCTCACGGGGCATAAGGGGTTGATTTTGCTCTTAGACGAGCTAGAGACTGTCTTGGCTCAAGGAACCTCGGTTCGCAGCGCAGCCTACGAGAACATTCGGTTATTGATGGACAACGCCGAACATTCTGAATATTTGCAGCTCTTTTTTTCACTCATTCCTGATGTGCTTTTATCGGAAAAAGGATTTAAGTCGTATGATGCGCTCTGGAGTCGGATCCGTTCGGTTGGAGATTCTGAGGCATTGAACTACCGGGGCACCATCATCGATCTGCATAAAACACCGCTTAAGCGGCAAGAATTGATTGATCTTGGCGTTTGTTTACGAAAAATCCACGAAATCTCCTATCGCTGGGAGGCTCGGGACACTGTCTCTGAGAATCTAATTGCACAGATGTGTAAAAAGCAAGAAGAGATGGGGATTTTGAGCGAAGTGCGCCTATTCATCAAGCAGATGATCCGTTTTCTGGATATGGCAGAACAAGGGCATACTGCGCAAGATTTCAATATGACTGAAAATCTACTGGCCAGCCACAAGGAAATAGAACTAGAAAAAACGCAGAAGCTCGAGCCTGCGTGGGATGTATGATAAGATGGGAATTTTTCCTATGCGACAAGCCATTGAACGACTCAGAGCTGGGCTTTTCGACCCGGTTGCGGTGGATCGTTTGACGATGGAGGATGAACCGGTCATCAGAAACTTTTCAAAGGGGCTTAAAGCCCTGGAGAATGGGCAGTCGGATCATTTGTGCATTTGCGGCTCATATGGACAGGGGAAATCTCATCATCTGAACTATTTACATCGACAGGCGTTATCTCAAGGGTATGCAGTCAGCTTGGTTCAGCTAGATATCCGGGAGGTTCCTTTTCATCAGTTTTCGGTTGTGTATCAATCTTTAATGAAGAATCTTTCTTTCCCGGCCGGCGGGTCATTTATTGAAGCGTGCAAGAAATGTTCATTAGAGCTATTCGAAGGTATACCTCACCGTTTTCGGATGATTTTGCAAGCCATGGTGTCTAAAAACAAGATCCCTGGCAAAAGAAGAGGGGTAAAGCCCAAGGATTTCGATCATTGGTTAGAAGAGGCCTTGGTCGGTCGCGATCTACCTATCGCTCAACTAAAACACATTTTGAAGGGTAGGGAGGTAGAAGGGTACCGAGAACAGCCGCTTACTGTCCGCGGAAATACCCCCTACGTCCAAATGGTTCAATCGTTAGGCAAGCTCCTGAACGCAATGGGTTACAGGGGGTTGGTGCTACTTTTTGATGAGGCAGAATCGATTGTACAAGGGCGTCTCAGCTCCAGAGTCAAGAGCTATGAAATTCTGAGTCAGTTTTTTGAACATCGCGGCTTTGTTTACCCCGTGTTTGCTTTCACAGAAACCTTTTTCGATAAAGTTGCCTGTGAGGAATATCGGGGTGAACCACCCCAATTTCCCCAAAATTACTCTGATGCCTGGAAGGATTTGCAGATCATTCGACTGCAGGATTCTTCCTTAGCCCGTTGGGAAGCTCTGCAGGATCGTTTGATCAATCTCTATGAGGAGGCCTACCAAATCGACATTGCAGCAAAAAAGGTGGAAATCAAACAACAAATGAGAAATCTGCTCGAAAAACTGAAAAACCAGGAAACCAGATTCAAACTAAAGGCGTTGATCCATCAGCTCGATATTATCTGCACTAGAACAGCTTCCTAACACCTATCGCCCCTTTTTCGGGAAATTTGCTTCTCTAACTGCGGCGCAAAAAGCGTTGATCAAGCCGATTCTTGAAAAAAGAGATGTGATACTCCAAGCCGGTACGGGGCTCGGGAAAACAGAGGCAGTATTAGCTCCTGCCACAGAGCGGTTGATGACCCATCAGGATCACTTCACTATCCTTTACATCGTCCCCACGCGCGCATTAGCTTTGGATATGCATCGAAGGATTCAACCTCTGTATAAACAGCTGGGACTAAAATCGGGGATTCGCACTGGGGATGGGAAAACTCTACAAGAGGCAACACCTCACCTTTTGATTCTCACTCCAGAGTCATTGGATGTCCTCTTGGGCAGCCAGAATTCAGAGAATAAATATTTTTTAAAACATGTTCATGTTCTGATCATCGATGAGGTGCACACCTTTCTTCGGACAGAGAGGGGATCGCAACTCTCTTATCTACGGCACCGGCTTGAATTACAATCAAAGGGAGATCTGCAAACATTAACCCTTTCGGCAACTATCGAACATCTAGAGGAAATTACCTCGTTTTTTCATCTAAACAATGTGTTTTATTATCAACAATCTGCTGTCCGGAAGCTAGTGCCTTGCTGGATCCACATTGTAGATGAGCGACGAGAATTAGTGGCGTTTTTTGACGATCTATTGGCTGTAAGTCAGTGCAAAAAGTTATTGGTGTTTGCAAACAGCCGCAAAAAATGTGAGCAATTATTTGAAATTTTAAACCACGAAGGAAGTTTTTCTAACAATGTTCTGCTTCACTATTCTAATCTTTCTACCAAAGAACGACGCTTCATTGAATCTTCATTTCGCAATCGCAAACAAAGTCTGTGCATAGCCACAAGTACCCTGGAAATGGGGATTGACATCGGGAATATCGACGGGGTTGTTTTAATGGGCCCGCCGCCATCGACGATTGCTTTCTTACAGCGAATCGGACGGGGCAATCGCAGACAAAACTATCTGAAATTTTGGGGCGTTTGTTATGGTTCTGAGGCGGAGCGGCAACTTCTTCGATTTCTTGCTCTATTTGAGCTTGCCAAGGAAAATAAGATAGAAAAACGCTCCTTGGTAAATCACTATAGCGTATTGTTTCAGCAAATTTTATCTTGTCTCTATGCAAAAAAAGCCCTCTCACAAAATGCATTAAGTGTTTTTTTTAAGACACCTGAGATACCTTATATCATGGAAAAGATGGTAGCTAAGAATTGGCTGCAGCTCAGATCAGAACCAGGTTTATTTTCCGGTGGATGGCGGTATAGAATTGCTCTACAAAGACAGCAGATTTGGAGTAATTTCCCTCCGGCAGATGAAGAGTACGCATTGATTTTAGATAAAGAGGTGATCGCTACACTGCCCTTATCTGTTATCAAACAACTAGAGATCGGCGATGTTTTTCAACTGATAGGGAAAGGGTTGAAATTGCTCCAGATTGAGGAAAAGAGAGCCTCTGGAGAGGTCTTTGTCGAACTATCGGATCAGCCTATCACTAAAGAACTCTTCTGGTGTGGTTCCGGAGTGCTGATTTCTTTTGAGGTTGCCCAATCGATGAAATCGATTGTTTTGGGTGAGCTAGAGCCGCAAGGAATCCTTAATCGGACGCGACGGTTGTTAGAGAAAATAAGCCGACCTTATGCTTCAGAAAAAAACTGCCTTTATGTGTATTGCCTTAGCTGCGGCGCCTACCGCTATGAAACATTTTTGGGTACGGTTGGGAATTTTATCCTTTATACTCAAATCAAACACCAATTATCTGCCCAAATCAAACGGCTGTGCGTCCGTTTTGATGAGATTGGGATTGAAAGCAATGAATGGATCCCATTTGAAACCTTAATGCTCCCCCATTCTGTGCCTTTATTTCAAGAGTGGGTAGATGGACATCTGCCTCTTTTACGACAGGCTTTTTCATGGAACAGTTGGCTCTCTTGGCTGCCGGAGGACCTACAAAAAAAAGAGATCTGTTCCACTCTCTTAGATCCAAGAGTGCTAGAGCATTTTGAAAAATATCTGACAGAATCTATCCCAAAGCCCCCGCCTCTTCTGATCGACACTTCCCCGAAAGAGAAGCTAATCCCTCTTAAGGGGCAGCCCTGGTCCTTCGAACAGGAGAGGAAGGTGTGGGGGCAGCTCTCATTTCCGGAAGTACCTCACACGGGGAATCGTGGCTTGAGCGCAAGTCAGTTACAAGCTTATGTTGCTCAAAAAACATGTCCGAGATTGGCCTACTTTCAGCATGTGGGTTTCAACATAAAGACCCACCCTCGCCTCCAAAAATCTTGGCAAAAAAGCGATTTTAAAAAGGAGGTAATCGAAAGATTGGGCAATGTACGCTTTGAAACTGCCAACTTTTCATTGAAACAGGCGATTGATGAAGTGATTGCCAGCCAAGCTTCTCTATTTTTAGCCGGAGCAAAACTCACCATCGATCACCCTTTCCCGATGAAGGGAAATCCTGACCTGATCTACTTAAAAAATGAAGGCTCCTACGTGCGTCTTGAGGTGTGGGACATCAAAGACAGGGAAAATTTCTCCTATGCCCAAAAATGGCGGCTTGCCTTCTGCGTCTATTTACTTAAGCGCCTTTTACAAGGGGCCCCTGTGATCATTTCCGACTGCGCAGGCCTTGTCCACCGTAGCGGAAACGAGCAAAAACGCACTCCCTTTGCATTAGTCCATTTTATCAGTTGGATGCCCCACCTCATCGCTCTGTGGCAAGCCGATTCGATGAAATCTCCCGACCAATATTCTTTGAACTCCCGCTGCACCTCTTGCCGCTATTTTTCCTACTGCTACCAAGAGACTTTATTAAAAACAGAGGCGTCTACTCATTTGTCCGAGATTGTCTGCATTACCCCTGAGTCGATCGATTTCCCTCCCAAAGTCGATCACTGGCCATCGCTAAAGTCGTTCCTTGAAAAACATTTTATCTGGCCTATTGATGGGCCTCTTACAGCGACCCAAGTGGCCAGGTGCCTAGGGCTTATGTACAATCTACCAGCGCCGATGAGTTTATATCATGACGATGTCTGTGTCCCTCCTGACTTATGCAAGCAAATTTGGCACTGGTGCACCTCCCATGTAAAATGCATTCGCTCATCTTCGCTAGCTCCAGATGGACTCATCGATAACTACTTATTCATGCAGCGTCAGGAATGGGAAGAGCGCACCCTTGCTACGTTAGCCTTTCAGAAAAACCCCTTATCTACCCGGGTAGAACAGTTTGCTGCCATTGGCCCCTTAACTCTCTTAAGCAGCGTTTCAGAAAAGAGAGAAGTTCGCTACTTCTTTTCCATCGATCCAAAAAACCCCATTGCTAAATTTCGAGTCGGCGATTTTCTCAAATTATCTCCTGCCTCTAGCACACAGATTCAAGATGGCCTTTCTGTCATCCTCACCTCTTATTCTCCCCAAGAGGGGATCGTTGTCGTCCAGTCGTTGTCTAACAAAATGCCCCTTAGCAAAAACCAATTATACGCCCTAGATGAATGTGCGACAGATTGGAATGCGCCCAAAATCGAAACCATTTTACATCGATTAAAAGACCCTAAATTTAGACCTGAGCTGATCCGGATGCTTCACGGTCATGGAAAAAATTCCCCAACAATTGGGACAGAGTGGGTAGAGCAGTGGTACTCGATTCATGCTGAGAGAGCTAGTCTCAATCCGATGCAAAAGCAGGCTCTGCTGCTCCCGTTTTTAAAAAACATCGGCTTGATTGAAGGCCCTCCAGGTACCGGAAAAACGCATCTGCTCGTTTGGACATTGATCGCTCTGATCGCTCATGCTAAATCGATCGATTGCCCGATCAAAATTTTGGTGACAGCGCTTACCCACCAAGCGATCGATCAAATTTTGCTCAAAGTTGCGTCCTCTCTCGATGCAACAGAAAAAATCCCCATTTGGAAATATGGACGCTTTGACAAGGCAAAGTCAGGCGTAGAGCCGTTGGAGGACCCTAAACTGCTTATGCAAAACACAAGTTTTATTCTCGGCGCCACAGGATTTGGTGTCTATCAACTCCTCGAGAAGCAGCAATTCCCGCAAGTTTTCGACTGGGTCATTTTTGACGAAGCCTCCCAAGTGCTTCCTTCCTACGCCTTTTTAAGCCTTGTATTTGGGAAAGGGAACACTCTATTCTATGGAGATACCCAACAACTCCCTCCTATTGTAGCGGCAGATATCCCTGCTCGCTCCATTTTCGCAGAACTCATCTCTTCCTTCACCCCTCAACATCGCCTCACGTTGAACGAAACCTATCGGATGAATGATGAAATTTGCCAATTTGTCAGTCGTCATTGGTACAACCAACAGCTTCAGAGCGCCGTAAAAGATCAAAGACTAGAGCTGCCCCATTTCCCTCGGTTTGCCGACTCGATCGACGCCTATCTGGATCCGCTCAAACCATTGGTTGTGGTACCTGTAGAGCATGAAGGGAATTTGCAGTCTTCAAAAGAAGAAGCTCTCTGGATCGCACAAGCAGTCAAACGCCTCACCTTAGACTACTCCTTTCCCATCGATCAGATCGGCATTATTTCTCCTCATCGGCTCCAAAACAACACAATCCTCAATGCCCTGAGAGAAACCCTTCCCTTTTCCATCCGATATCCCAAAATCGATACCGTAGAGCGGATGCAAGGTCAAGAATTCGATCTCGTGTTTTTTTCCGCTACAGCATCTCATCCAGATAGTCTCCACAGCCCCTTTTTGAAAGACTATCGCAGATTCAACGTCTCGATCAGTCGAGCAAGAAAAAAATTTCTTTTCGTCGCAACTCCTCTTTTTTTCAAATCCTTCCCCAAGACCGAAAAGGATCTCATCGCCCATTTTCCCTTTGAGGACTTTTTCCTCTCTACAGTTAAAATACGTTAGGCTGCCAATTCGACCATTTCACTCTCTATGGAAATTTCATAAGCTAGCGCTATTGACCTCGTCGGTCAGTTAGATCTGATTTTGTCTCGCTCGTCCCTGCAGGTCAAATTTAGTCCAAACTCCAGTTATACTTCCGATTGCAGCTTAAGTGTAATGGAATGCGCTGGTTAGAAACGTGGGGCAAGCAGGACTTGGAACCCCGCGACCAGCGGGTTATGAGTCCTGTTGCTAGTATAACTCTGAGCAAAGGAGAGCTAAATTTACACTTTCACCGCGTATGTGAGGTGAAAGTCGTGATCTCCGCCTATCCTAGGATTAAGTCCATAACGCGCGCGTAATCCTTCCAACTCCGGACACACAACTGTCAAGAAGGAGACTGACTTTGCGCCTGCTCTAAGCGTATCTGTGTGTGCAATGCGAAAGGTGAACTTTTTGCCAATCTCTGAGATTTGAAAGTTTTTATTTTGCTTTGCAAGAATCACACTGATATGGGCGCCCGCAGCCCCTTTTCCAAAATAAGGAGGCAACTGGGTACCGGTTTCTCCTAAAATACCAAATAACTCATATACGTATTCATTAGGAACATCAAGATAGACAAATCCTTGGGCATTTTGTTTTAGTTCTGCGGTGAATTCCGCACCGCCGTGCTTTAATGTCCAAGCCAGTAGTTTGCATTGTGGAATTGCAGCTTGTAAGTGAGCCCCTCCTAAAATCGCAGAGCATACAGCTTCGAAATATTCCCCGTTTTTTACGTGTTTAGCGCAATGGTAAAGATCAAGCGCGACTTGTACAAGCATGCATGCTACTGTAATCTGAATGGCTCCATAGCAAAAAGAAGCAAGGAATAAAACATTTAGCGTCAGGAATGCTAATGATTCTAATGCAAGTTGGTATTCTTTCTTCTGGATATGCACTATCAAGTCTTGCACATTGATTACCCCGTCTTGGAGCGTAGAGACTATAAAGCAAAGTAGGGGATTAAAAAAATATAACGCTACTGCAGCTGTGGCAGTGACTGTATGTAAAAAATGAAGCAGAGCTTTTGGGTTATCTGCTTGTTTTACACAACTTATAAACTCATTTGCATGCGTCAGGGAGCGGAGAGCAGACATTGCTCCAGAAAGTGGGCCGCGAAAGGGTCGGTGAAGTCCTATGAGGGGGATTGCAGCAAGAGCTATACGTTTTACCTTTGCCCATGTTTGTTCTCCAGTTTCCTTTATAGGAATTAAATCATTAAAATAACCCGGATGATAAGTAATAGGGTAATTTATCACATTTTCTCCTAATTAAAAAAACTGACTAGTTATATATGAACGGCCATTAATATTGCAAAGATTTAAACATATTATAATCGGTTGCATTATTTATATTAAAAATGTTACAAGAATTGCAAATATTTAATATTTATATGTTTTTTTTAGATTGAATTTGCTTCAAACTGGACTTTAGCCATTGGAGCGGGGCGATTTTTCTAGATAGCACCCCCCCCCAGGCAGGGGGATGCTATCTAGAAAAATCGCCCCGCTCCAATGGCTAAAGTCCAGTCAAAGAACATACTTGTAGATCGCAAGAGTTTTTTTGAATGGGAAAGGTTGATAGATCAAACGCAAATTAAAATACAAATGGCGATCTGTTGCCCTTTTTAGACCTTTAGTAGTCATCCAATGGTCTTTTTCATTAGAGAGGAGGTGATGTGGGAAGTGTGGCATCAGGATCTGAAGAATCGTCTTTAGGGACTGGACATAGGAGGAGCTTACGATTAATGAAGTCAATGCAGACAATTTGTGTTTCTAAAAAATCTACCCCTATGATGGCTTCTACTCCAAAGGGAAGCTGTGCCTGGTAGAATATGCAGGGACCTAGCTGACGGCCGCCAACACTGAATGTAGTAGAGGGGAGGGGGTTAGCGAAGTTTATATTAGCAAACTCGGGTTCCTCATCTGCCGCTTCTAATACAGAGGTAGGAGTATGGATAAGGTTGAATGCAGGGAAGGAGATGTATTATAAAGCAAGGGGGCGGAAGTGTTGAGTGCAAGCCTAGATTCACTCTTTGTGACATTCCGCAGCACATCGTTCTGGATATAGTAGTGTCGTTCTCCATTCCTATTTCATTTTGTTGCCCCTATTGCTGCATTTTGCAGTTTAGTGGTCATCCAGTGGACCGCGAAGTCTAGCAAAAAATTTAGCTTATCCCAAGGAGTGTTGTAAGTGACTCATTTTCACAGAGAAAACAAGTGGGGCAAGCAGGACTTGGAACCCCGCGACCAGCGGGTTATGAGTCCTGTTCCTAGTGTAACTCTGAACGAAATAGAGTTGACCAGAACCACGTTTTCCTCTCAAGAATATTAGAGGTACATTCAGATTGGCTCTCAAATATTCAGTTGGTTTCCAGTCAATTGCGGAAAAAATGCGGAAAATTTCATGGAAAAAACGGGAAAAATCTTTTAGAATAAAGACGTAAATAAGTTACGATCAGACTCATGCCCAATGGAGAGAAGAGAGATGGATTTAAGTGAAAAGGCTATTGATTATTTAGAAGCTCATATTCCGGAGCTGGCCGAGGTAGCATTTAAACAGGCTTACTGGGCAGCTCTTGCATCCGGTAGTAGTGTGCTAGTAAGTGAAAATGGCAGCCTTGTAGAAGTATTCCCGGATGGAGAACGTAAGTTCATTAAAAAATTGCCCCCTTGGACACCTGTAATGCGTGGACAAAAGCTGGAAATCCGATGAATACAAACGCTCCTCGCTTGCGCATGTTTGCAGGGCCAAATGGGTCAGGAAAAAGCACATTCAAAACAATGATCCGTCGAGAACTTCTTGGAGTAATTAATAGTAGTGGAGAAAAATACTCAGACGTGTAAAATCATTAATGCAAAGCGTATGTTTTGCCGTAGGAATGTTTCCTGCGTAAGTAGGTGATTTTTAAACACAGTTCTAAAAGCGGTCATGGTATCAGGT
>CAJCHM010000084.1 GCA_903970255.1 Acidobacteriota bacterium | reverse complement strand
GATTTTTCTAGATAGCATCCCCCAGGCAGGGGGAATTTTGTAATGGTGGCATATTCAAGCCTACCATTACAAAATTCCCGCTGCCTGCGGACGCTATCTAGAAAAATCGCCCCGCTCCAATGGCTAAAGTCCAGAGGGGATTGCAAAATCCCCTCACTATTGATCCGTTTGCGATTGATCGAACCTCGGGGGTGTCCTTGCCGCTAGAGATATCTGTTAGAAACGCTCTGCATCAACCCTGGAATTACTCATGACGTGCACTCAAGATATCAATATAATTTGCGCAAATATTATTCATTCGAATGCTATTTCGCAACCTTTTATCGCCCTAAAACTGGACCTTATAATATTCTTGAGAGGAAAAAATGATTCTGGTTAACTCTATAGATGCGCCTTTCGAATGGAGATCTGTGAAAAATAGCACGCAAAAACCACTCCCTATTGGGATTAGCGATTTCAAAAAATTAAGAGATGGAGACTACGCCTATGTAGATAAAACTCTCCTGATTCAGGAAATTGTAGAAAAAGGGACTGAGGTCGCCCTCATCCCGCGCCCACGCCGCTTTGGCAAAACATTGAATCTTTCAATGTTGCGTTATTTCTTTGAGAAGAATGAAGAAGATACAAGCTACCTATTCAAGGATCTAAATATTTGGAAAAATGAGAAATACAGAACTATGCAGGGAGAGTTCCCCGTTGTTTTCATCTCACTCAAAGATATAAAACACTCTTCGTTAGAAAAAACCCTTGGAGCCTTCCGTAAACTGGTTGCAAAAGAGTATGAGCATCATAGATATCTTCTTGAAAAAGAACTTCTAACAGAGCGAGAAAAGAAACTATTTCATAACGTTCTTTCTGAAGATAATGATCCCCTCTTACTTGAAGAAAGCCTTCTTCTTCTTTCAGAATGGTTACACCGCTATCATAAAAAACGAGTTATTCTCTTGGTGGATGAATATGATGCGCCGGCGCATGCTGCCTATATTTGGAAATACTACGACCAGATCATCGAAATCCTACGCAATTGGATGTCCAAAAGCTTTAAAGACAATATCCATCTAGAACGAGGCGTTCTTACCGGGATTTTGCGGATTGCAAAAGAGAGCATTTTTTCAGGAGCAAATAATATCAGCACTTTCACAATCCTAAACGAACCATTTAGGAACCAATTCGGATTACTTGAGTCAGAGGTAAAGATCCTCCTCGAAAATTACGGCCTTGGCTCGAAATTATCTGAAATAAGACAGTGGTATGATGGCTATCGGATTGGATCCTGCAGTGGGATTTACAATCCTTGGTCTGTTTTAAAATGCATTGCTGAGATGGGAGTCTTATCTCCCTATTGGGTCAATACAAGCGATAATGTACTCATGAAACATCTGATAACTAGAGGAACCGATGACTTAAAGGTTGATATTGAGGAGCTTCTTAGAGGAGGTATCGTTGAAAAAACAATCGAAGAAGGAGTCATATTTCCCGACCTGGAAAAAAGTCCTAACGCCATCTGGTCTGTACTCCTTTATAGCGGATATGTAACGATTGATGCAACCCCCTCTCAAAGAGCTCATTGCCGCTTGAGGATACCGAATATCGAGGTAAGAGATCTCTATAGGACAATGATTTTGGATTGGTTCAAGAAGAGCATCCACGAATATAAATACGATATGCTTCTAAGTAGCCTGACACAGGGCGATATTAATACATTTTCTCAGCTATTTAAAGAATTTATGATCTCTTCAGTCAGCGTTTTTGATGTCCCTGCGGAAGAATCAGAAAAAATCTACCATGCATTTGTCTTGGGGATGCTCATTGGACTTAAAGATCGGTATGAGGTGAAATCGAATCGGGAAAGCGGCCTGGGTAGATACGATGTTATGCTCATCCCAAAAGATGAGAATGATTTGGGGATTATCATGGAATTTAAAAAGATCGGCCGATTTGAAGAAGTCGACCTTGAATCTGCAGTACTGTCCGCGCTTCAACAAATTGAAGATAGGCAATATGCACAAGAACTCCTTAATCGAGGGGTAGGCCGTATTTTATATATTGGTTTTGCTTTCAAAGGCAAGCAAGTTCTAATCCGTCCAAAATTCAGGACGTAGTTAAAGAGGGAATTGGTCTATAGGCTCCAAAAAGCAACGAGAAACTTAAGAAATGCCAGCTTGGATGATATCGTGCATCCGGAGGATGCCGGCGACCTTCCCATCCTCAAGAACGGGTAGGACCATGACAAACTTTTTAGGGTCTTTTTGCATGATCTTGAGCGCATCCCAGGCCAGCTTGTCTTTTTGGATTGTGATGGGCGATGGCGTCATGAGCTCTTTAATCGGTTTGTGCAAAACATCTGACCCTTGCGATTGCAGGGCACGGCGCAGATCGCCATCTGTGAAAATTCCATGAAAATTCTTCTGTTCATCTGCCACTAGGAGAGCCCCGCATTTTTTATTGGTCAGCTCGACAAGAACATCGATAAGGGGATCAGAAGGGTTGGCAAGGGGAATGTGGGAATCTTTGTACATCAATTCTTCAACTGTGACCGACATCTTTTTGCCGATAGCACCTGAAGGGTGGTTGAGAGCGTAGGCGGCAAAGTCAAATTCTTTAGCGCGCATGAGTGCAATCGAGAGCATATCTCCAAAAAGCAGTTGAACTGTCGTTGAGGATGTGGGGGCTAAATCAAAGGGGCAGAGCTCTTTTTCAAAGGGGAGATGGACAAAGAGATCGCACTGATTAGCAAGGCGGCTTGCGGGGTTAGACACAATAGCCAGGGTTGAGGTGCCCCTCTTTTTAGCAAAGGGGATCAGATTGAGGAGCTCCTCAGTCTCTCCGCTTCGGCTCATCACTACAAAGAGATCTTCCTTTGAGAGTATGCCGATATCGCCATGCAGAAAGTTGGTAGGAGGCAGATACAGAGCTTTAGTTCCTGTTGAAATCATCGTCATGGCAATTTTTTCGGCAATGATCCCACTTTTACCAACCCCTGTAAAGACGATGAGTCCTTTGGTATTGAGCGTCAGCTTAAGAACTTGATCGACAGCGTTTAAATCGAGATTGTTAAAGTAATACTCGAGGTTGCGTCGTTGCTGGTCTAAGAGGTTGTTTAACATGTCAAAACTTTTTTGTGTGCATAGAGAAGATGAGTATACGAGAATCGGTTTTTACTTGCACTCTAACAAAAAAAAATTTAAAAAACAATTGAGTTTACAATTGGAGTAATGACATGGCCTCATCAAATATCCCCATCGCAGTTGCTTTCGGAGATGGAATTGGACCTGAAATCATGGCTGCGACCTTGCATATCCTAAAAGAGGCAGGGGCCCCGCTCGAGCAGCATGTGGTCGAGATTGGAGAAAAACTTTATTTGAAGGGGGTTGCCAATGGGATCGAACCCAAATCTTGGGACACAATCCGTCATAGTAAAGCTTTTCTCAAAGCTCCGATCACCACTCCTCAAGGGGGAGGGTTCAAAAGCTTAAATGTGACCATCCGCACAACAATGGGTCTTTATGCCAATGTACGCCCCTGCGTGGCTTATGCCCCCTTCATTAACACCAAGCACCCCGGCATGGATGTGGTGATCGTTCGAGAAAATGAGGAGGATCTTTATGCAGGGATCGAATATCGGCAATCTCCCCAGGTGTGTAAATCTCTTAAATTGATCTCTGCCCCAGGCTCGGAAAAAATCATTCGTTACGCCTTTGAATATGCGCGCCACTACAAGCGCAAAAAAGTGACCTGTTTTACTAAAGACAACATCATGAAAATCTCCGATGGCCTTTTCCACAAGGTGTTCGATCAGATTGCTAAAGAGTATCCCGATATCATCAACGAACACTGGATCGTCGATATTGGCGCTGCTAAGCTAGCGGATACGCCGGAGATGTTCGATGTGGTTGTGATGCCCAACTTGTATGGGGATATTTTGTCCGATGTAGCTGCACAAATTTCTGGGTCAGTGGGGATCGCAGGCTCTGCTAATATCGGCGATCGGGGAGCAATGTTTGAGGCAATTCACGGATCAGCCCCAAGGCGGGCCGGTCAAAATATGGCTAATCCTTCAGGGCTCTTACTGGCAGGCGTCATGATGCTTGTTTATCTTGAAGAAACAGAGGTTGCAGAGAGGATCCATAACGGCTGGCTGAGCACGATCGAAAAAGGGATTCACACCTACGATATCTTCAAACAGGGTGTAAGCCAGGAAAAAGTGGGCACAAAAGAATTTGCAAACGCTGTTGTCAAATTGCTCGGTCAAAAGCCCCAAACACTTCCTGCAATCTCCTACCAAGGGTCTAAAAAATTTGAGAGTATTCATCCCCTCTCGATAGTTTCCAATCTGAAAAGGGAACTTGTTGGAGTCGATGTGTTTGTCTATTCTCAGGATACAGCTGCAGGCCTGATCAAGCAAGTATCTGGCCATCCATGGCATCCCCTTTCTCTACAAATGATCAGCAACCGCGGCGTCCGTATCTGGCCAGGCGGCCATCCTGAAACCTTCTGCGTCGACCAGTATCGCCTCCGCTTTGCCCTTAAGGACAAAGGCCTACATGTGACCTATGAGGATGTTATCAAAACAATCCAACAAGTGCACGATTGCGGCTACGATGTGATTTGCACAGAAAATTTGTACAGTTTTGAGGGTGCTCCCGCATATTCCTCTGCGCAAGGATAGGGACAGAGGGAATTGCATAAGTTGCTTTGGGGCCAAATGGAGTTATGCAATTCCCTCGACAATTAATCTACTGCGATGTTTTCTTCCAGGTGTTTTTTTAACGCTCCTAGATATCCGCATCCATACATCCCATCAAGGACGCGATGATCAAATGTAAGCGATGCATACATCATCGAGCGGACAGCAAGGATGTCATCATCCAATGGAACCACTTTCTTATAAGCTGCGCCAACACCGACAATTGCTACCTCAGGGTAACGGATGATCGGCACGCCGATCTGGACACCTGACATCCCAAAATTGGTCATTGTGATTGTTCCCTCATTCACATCATCGGGGACAAGTTTACCCGATCTAGCTTTTGTGGAAAGTGTATGGATTGCATGAGCAATTGCCGTGATTCCCATCTGATCGCAGTGTTTGACAACAGGAACCATGAGCCCTTGCTCAACACTTACAGCAATCCCCAAATTCACAAACCGTTTAACCAGAATGGTGTCCCCTTCTAGCGAGGAGTTGATGAGAGGAAACTCCTGGAGAGCTCTGCTAATAGCACGGGCAACAAAAGCTGTAATCGTAAGTTTGCAGCCGTGCTTGCTGAAAAATGCTTCTTTCTCCTTTTGGATCAGTTTGATGACTTGTGTTACATCGATTTCTGTCACCAAAGTGGCATGGGGAGCTTCATAAAAAGAGCGCACCATGTTATCGGCAATGGCTTTGCGCATCCCTGTCATTTTCAATCGCTCAATTTCCTCTCCAGATCCTGTTGGTGCAGATCGGACAGTAGATTTTGCAGCCATCGGGCAGATTTTAACAGAGGCGGCTTTATTTGCGACATACTCTTCCAGGTCGTTTTTGGTCAGTCTTCCTCCCATTCCAGTGCCCGGGATTTTACTCAAATCTTCAAGGGCAATCCGATTTTCACGTGCGATGCGCAAAAGGGCTGGGGAAAAAAAGTTTTTCATCTCATTGTTAGAGGGTGAGGTAGATCCCGCGGATTGCATTGCAGAAACTGAAGATAAAGATTCCTCTATAGGGACAAATTGTGCATCTATTCCAATGACCGCAATCAAGGCCCCGACAGCAAGCTCTTGATCGAGATTAGCGTGGATCTCTTTGAGAGTACCCGCTGCTGGCGATGGGATTTCACTATTGACCTTATCAGTTGAAACTTCTAGTAAGGGTTCGTCGAGGCTTACCGAGTCGCCGATTTTTTTAAACCACTGGACAATTGTTGCGCTGTGGATACTCTCTCCCAATTTAGGCAATAGCACTTTGATGTCTTCACTCATTTTTCAACCTTTATTTTTTCGATGAGGCGATCCCAATCTTCCTTGCCGAAGATGATCTTCATTTCAATGGCGACAGGGAAGATCTCCAAAGGGAGTTTTTCTATTTGCTGCTGTGGCAATTTTACGTAATCTTTTTCCGTACATAAAATGGCTCTTGCCCCCTTTTCAAGGCAATTTTTAGCAAAAGCTTCCAGCTGATCCTGCCGCAATGATCCATGATCGTCAAGAATGAGAGTGTCGATAATTTCCGATTTTAAGTCACGCACGGTCTGTAAAAAATAAGCAGGCTTCCCGATGCCGCAAAAAACTCCGACTTTGCCTGGTTTGAAATTTTCCTTTTCCAAAACCGCAATTTGAGAGCCAACCAGAGGAGCGCGGCTATAGGAGGAAATGCATGTTTGAAGTTGGGTAAAATGGGCGCTATCTTTGAGATGGGTTGCAACAATCAAAGTGGCATTTTTCAATCTCTTTGGAGAATCTCGAAGCATCCCGCATGGCAAAAATCTCCCGTTAGAAAAAGGATCTCTCCCATCGATGATCACAATTTCAAAATCGCGCTTTAATCTTCGATGCTGCATCCCATCATCTAAAAGAAGACATTGGATCCCCTGCTCGATCGCCTCCTTGCCACTAACGACACGATCTGCACCCACCCAGATACTAGCCTTTGTCTTTTGTGCAAGCAGAAAGGGTTCATCTCCACATTCTGCTGCAGAACAAAGCGGACCTGTGCCAGTCGATATTTGCTGGATTTCTTTCCGCTTTTCAATTTGCGACCGGTATCCGCGGGTTAAGATCCCTACATTCATTTGATCTTGTAGGCACGTGGCCAATAGCTGGGTAAGAGGCGTCTTCCCCGTCCCCCCTGCGACAACATTGCCAATGCTGACAACAATACCTTCAAGCTTTTGCGAGGGAAGAATTCCCCGATCATAGCCGAAATTTCTTAATGCGACAATAAGGCGGTATGGAATGCTCAAAAGCTGCAGACACAGCGATGCGACAGGGGATTTTTTCTTCCCCTCGATGATCATTAGAATCGTGTGAAATATACCCATATATGCAGTTCTACTTCAACCTATCGCTGGCTGGACTTTAGCCGTTGGAGCGGGGCGCTATCTAGAAAAAGCGCCCCGCTCCAACGGCTAAAGTCCAGACTGGGTCAGTATAACATTGTTCTGATTCCCGTTCATTAAAAATTGCTTTTATAGCATTATTTGGCATAGGATAAAAAATTCAATATTTCTGGACTTTAGCCATTGGAGTGGAGCGATTTTTCTAGATAGCGCCCGCAGGCAGCGGGAATTTTCTAATGGTAGGCTTGAATATGCCACCATTACAAAATTCCCCCTGCCTGGGGGATGCTATGTAGAAAAAGCGCTCCGCTCCAATGGCTAAAGTCCAGTATTTGGGACTGAGCAAAATGATCAAATCTACAGCCGAGTGTGGAAGCATAGGGAACGCAAACGATCCCGCTTTATTACTAGAAAAAGCTTCAAAAACAAAATTTACAACCAAATGCATTCGTTTTGGCGATGATATAATTACAAGAATCAAATCCACTTACGGAATTCTTGTCGTACAATTAATCAGCAATAATTTTGAAAAAAAAATCAAATGCTTTAGTTTAGAGTCTAAAGCTCCTAAAGAAATCCAAATAGTTAAAAATCAGAACGGAAAGAAGTACAGAACAATTGACATTTATGAAAACTATTTACTCGTAAACCATGAAAATATTATTGAAGTTTTTGATGTCAATAAATGTGAGCTCATTAAAACTTGCTTTACAGAGTCATTAGAAAACCTCAGTTTTTTTATTCATATTAGATCATGCAAAAATAGTTTCTTTGCTTCAACCGATGAAAACATTGTGGCATTTGATTACTCAAAAAACAAAGATCCTGTTAATAAAATTGCAATAAAAAATAATCGCATTGAATTTATGAAGATTGAAGGAAACAATCTATTTCTGGCCTATGTTGCAGGCAATGTTTTTAACAACAAATACAAAGTTGAAATTTGGAATATTGAAAATATAGAGAACCCAAAGCGCATAAAAAAATTTTCCTTCAAGACACTTTATAAAGCAAATCGCTTTTTTAAAATAAATGGAAATGTTCTTTGCAGTTTTGAAAGAGAAATGTTCACACTGATCAATGTTAAATCAGGAGTTCGCCTCAAACCCGCAAGTGCAGTGGTGCATACTTTTGCTAAGATAAACGGAGATCGCCTTTTTAAGGGTTCTTGTAAAATTGAAGTCTGGAATATTGCAAATTTTAAAAATGCAATAAAGCCTGTAAGCGCAGAGTGCTTTCCATTAAAGAGCATAACTCTTGTAGGGCATAAAAATCCGGTAAATCGGATTCAAGTAGCCGGAAATTTCCTCGTCTCTACTATTCTCTTGGGCACAGAAACCAGAGTGTGGAATATTGCCACTGCAGAATGCCTCCAAAAATTTGATAACCAGATGTGCGACCTTAAATTATTAAGCAATCGCATTATCATGCATGTGCTTGAATCAGAGAAAGAACAAATTCAAATAATTGATTACAACAACTAATCTCGGCTTTGGTTCTAGAGGGAATTGCATATACCGGCGCTACTTCAAACGCACCTGTAATTTCTGTTTTAACGCGACCATTTTTCCTTTCCCCAAACAGGGACATTATTCGAAGTAATAAGGCCCTGTTTGGGAAAAGGGGGCCGTTAAAACAGAAATTACAGGTACGTTTGAAGTAGCACCAGTATAGTGGGTAAGGGGCTGGGTTCCCCCAGTCCCTTACCCACTGTGTTGCTTTGCGGGCAAAATTTGATCGTTTTGATGCTGATTTCAAAAAGCAAATTTGGCCCCAAATGGACTTATGGAATTCCCTTAAGTAATTTCTACAAATTTTGGATAAGATGAGTTGGAAAACAATCTTTTCTCAACCATTTCAATGATAATGTGGATAGCGGCCATGTGCGCCTCTTGGATCCGGTCAGAGAATTCAAAGCCTGATACGACCCATTCTAAGTCGCACTGGCCATAGAGCTTTCCCCCTGTTTTTCCAAGGAAGGCAATTGTTCTCAATCCTTTCTCTTTAGCGCTTTGAGCTGCGCTGATAATATTTTGGGAATTGCCGCTGGTCGAGAGCAGGATCAATAGGTCGCCCTCTCTTCCGAATGCCTCTACCCCACGCGCAAAGACTTCCTCAAATCCCATGTCATTGGCAACACAGCTCAAATGGGCTGGATCGGCAAGTGCAATGGCGGGAAGTGCTTTGCGTCTGCCTCGGAACTGACCGGTTAATTCCTCTGCAAAATGCATCGCATCGCAAAGGCTGCCCCCATTGCCGGCGATAAGAATCTTTCCTTCCATTTCAAAACAGCTGCTGATCCAGTTGCTTGCTGTTTCTATGAATGCAAGAGTTGTCGGTGTTTGCAAAAATTCTGCAGCTCTAATGGCATCGGCAACAGCTGCTTCAATCTCTTGGCGCATAAATCACATCCTTTGAACTGTTCACTATAGCGGTAAGGGGAAATTTTTCTCTCTTACTTTTTGCGCGCGCCCTTCAAAGCCTTTGCAAGGAGTTTTTTATCTGAGTAGAAAGAATACACCGAGACAATACGGGCAACTAAAATAGCGATATAGAACTGTCCTATGATTCCTTCAATGATTACCATTGTTTGAGAGATATCGTTTTTTGGAGTGATATCGCCAAATCCAATGGTGAGCAATGTCACAAAGCTAAAGTACATCATCTCCGACAAATTGCGGCTATAGGTGACAAAGGAGGTGTCGCGCGCAATCAAATGAAAAGATCCTGGGAGGAGAAATTCGACTAGGTAATAAACATAGGCAAATAAAAATGCGATGAGAAAGTAGGCGCAGACAACCCCTCTTAGAGTCTCAATGGTAACCCTTGCATGTAAAATAACATCATAGAGAATCGAAGCTGTGCAAACCCCTAAAAAGCCGATCGTAAATAGTACATTCAAGACAAAGCACATCTCTGAAATATAGACAAGCTCGAGCCAACTAAAAATCAAGGTGGGGATTGCTAGAACGATGACGGAAATTTTTACGTTGCGATGGTGTTTGCAGTTAAAGATCGCTGTGAAAATGGTCACGGTAAAAAAAGACTTCCAGAAAGCAAGGTATTCCACCCCCTTATCGTAGGGTCGAAAGGCAAATAGGATGATGATAAAAATGAGCAGATAATTGTAATAACCAGAATTGAGTCGACTCACATAATTTTTGATCCCAACCATCATCTTTGGCTCATTCGTTAAATTCTTTTTCATCTTTTAAATGGATTGTGGATTTTTGTCGAATTTTCACCGCTGTTTGAGATATAAATGCAGTCATGGTTAATTTGGCTATTATCGGTGTGACCGGCGCTGTCGGACAAGAGGTTCTCAAGGTCTTAGAGAAAAGAGCTTTTCCTATCAATCAGCTTTATTGCTTTGCCTCTTCTGCTTCGGTGGGCAAAGAAATTGTATTTCGAGGGGAAAAAATTCCGATCCACCCACTTTCTTTGCAGGCATTAGACGGGATTGAAATTGCCATTTTCAGCGCTGGGAGCAAAATTTCCAAAGAGTGGATTCCTCAATTAGTGGAAAAAGGGGTTTGTGTTGTCGATAACAGCTCTGCTTTTCGGATGGATCCAAATGTTCCTTTGGTGATTCCGGAAATTAATGGCCATTGTCTGCAAAAGCACCATTTTTTAGCCTCTTGTCCTAACTGCAGCACTGTGATCATGCTGATGGCGGCAGCTCCGCTACACCGCCATTTTAAAATTTTGCGCATTGTCGCTGCCACCTATCAAGCGGCAAGCGGAGCGGGATTCCGAGCGATGCAGGAGTTGAAAGAAGAAACGTTAGCTCATCTTGAAAATCGCCCTTATATCTCCTCTGTGATGCCTCACCCTTATGCTTTTAATCTTTTTACTCATAATTCGACTTTAAATGCGGAAGGGTATGTGGATGAGGAAGTAAAAATGTTGGAGGAGACGCGTAAGATCCTGCAAGATGATCAGATCTGGGTAAATGCGACATGTGTGCGCGTTCCTGTGCTACGCACCCATTCAGAAGCACTCAATATCACCTTTAGCAAAGAAGTAACTGTTCCTATGGCTTATGAAATCCTAAGTTCTGCGCCAGGGATTGCCGTTTTGGAAGATAGGAGCAAAAACCGTTTTCCAATGCCCAGTGACGCAACGGGCCAAGATTTAGTTTTCTGTGGAAGAGTGCGTAAAGATCCCTCTTTTCCCAACACTCTTGATCTGTGGATTGTCGGTGATCAACTGCTTAAGGGAGCTGCCTTAAATGCTGTACAAATTGCCGAACTTTTTTTAAAAAGGGGTTCATGAAACTCAACGAAAACAATCGAAAGTGGTGGATTCTAGCGGCTATGACAACGACGATATCGATGATCTTCATCGATATCACTGTCCTCCCCGTTGTTCTTCCGACATTACAAAGAGAACTGCACATCTCCGACTTAGGGCTGCAATGGATCATTAATGCCTATACTCTGGTTCTTGCTGTCCTAGTTTTGGCAGGGGGAAAACTAGGGGACATGTGGGGGTTAAAAAAAGCGTTTTGCTTTGGAATCTTCATTTTTGCAGGAGCCTCTGCGATGTGCGGACTTAGCGATTCGGAAACGTGGCTGATCTTTAACCGCGCTCTTCAAGGGGTCGGGGGTGCATTACTTTTACCTGCCACTCAAGGGATCATTATTTCCCATTTTCCCGCCTCTGAGCGAGGTAAAGCGATGGGGCTTTTTGTCTCTATTGGCTCCATCTTCCTTGCTTTAGGGCCGCTAATCGGAGGCAGCTTAACCTCCTACTTAAGCTGGCGCTATGTCTTCTGGATCAATCTCCCGATTGCAGCCATTGGGATTCTACTTGCACTATGTGTTGTCCCTCCCATGCAAGGGAAAAAGCAACAGTTTGATTATCGAGGTTTTCTGATCTTGACAGCTGGGATTGCCTCCCTTGTTGTTGCACTCATGCAAGCTCAAGACTGGGGTTGGATATCTCTTGAGACATTAGCCCTTCTGTCTATAGGAATTTTCTCCCTGATCACTCTTTTTAAAAGAAAACACAAAGCCCATGCTTCTATTTTAGATTTTGAGTTGATCAGAAAACAGTCTTTCATCTCAAGTGCATCTGCCATCTTCTGCAATCAGTTTATCGTGATGATCACAGTGTTCTGGGCCATTTACTTTCAAAACATTTTAGGCTTTTCTCCTTCTAAAGCAGGCGTCTATGCCTTCCTTGCGAATATTCCTGTATTATTTGCAGCTCCCATTGGAGGACACCTGGTCGATAAGCACGGCCCAAGATTGCCTGTCATGTGCGGATTTGGTCTGATCGTTTTTTCCTTAAGTTGGTTTTCGCTATTCCAATACCATGAAAGTATTTGGCTGCTGCTACCCACTCTGCTCACTTTTGGGTTTGGGATCTCAATGATTTTTACTCCTAGCTATGTTTCGATGATGAACGACGTTGGTCCTGAAAAAAGAGGGGTCGCATCTGGGATGAGCACTGCGCTTCGCCAGTTTAGCTCATCATTTGGGCTTGCGATCTTCGGTACTCTTTACTCCTCAATCTACCATGGACACTTCGCAAACTTCCTTGATAGAAATCCCAGCACATCTCAGCTCTTGCCAATCCAGCTTGAGGGACTGCTTTCTAAATCTACAAAAGCCATCGATTATATCGACAAACTCTCTGCTAGCAATGCTGAGTATGTTCTTGCTTCTGCTAAATCTTCCTTTCTCGATGCTTTTTTAGGAATTAATCTCTTAGCTGCAATCGTCGCTTTAATGAGCATCGCATTTGCATGGCGTTTTATGAAAAATAAACCAGCAAATCATTAATAGTTTTATTGTATCTCGATTAATAATAATTCATTGTGTTCTCTTAATTACATTACTGTGATATAATACTAAAGTAGATGCGAAAATACAATAATGGTTAATTACAATGATATCATTAAATAATAATGATCTTTTTCAGGGAAAATACAACTTTTACATTCCCCCAAATATAACAATGACAACTGAAAATGTTTTTTTTGTTCCCCTCCCTCCTCCTTTGCCTACGATAAAAAAAGTTCCAGTAGAAGCGTTAAAAACAAATGGTAAGCCAATACTTAGTTCTCTTACTTTAAGCGGAAATGGGGTCATTGGTGATTTTGCAAGTCACATCAGACAACTTTCTTTTACATCTAATAAAGTTTATAATACCCCCCATCCTAAGGCACTGGCAGCTCTTGGATTTACATCTGCTTTTAGCGTCATTTCCGGTGGATTAAATGTTAAAAATGGATTGCAAGAGGTTGTGGCATCTCATAAAATTTCTGATACTGCCGGCAAGGCCCTGGGCGCTTTGAAGGCTGCCCGAGGAGGCGCTTTTGCCGCTGGAGGTGTTGTATTAGTTCCTGCGCGCGCGCTAACAATAGCAGAGGTTATAAAAAATTCTACCACGCTTGCTCATTGGGGAAATGCACTAGGAACTCTCGGGGGATCCTTATTTACATTAGGCTCGCTGTTTGCAGGGATCAGTACTGGATTTAGACTGCACGAACAACGGTTATTCCGCGACCAACTCTTTAAAATTCTTAACGACCCTGCTTTGAGCGAAGAATTGCGCCCCATAAAGGCTTTGGAATATTTGAAGACATTGGCCACGGTAACTGAACAAGAAAAAACACAGATCTTAAAAGAGCTTGAGATAGATCCGAAGTACTGTGAATTAACCCCTGAAGACAAGTTAGCGATGGTATCTGAAAAAGAAAAGCAATTGCTTGGCAGAAAAGAGGCCCACCTCAAACGGATCACTGATAGTGATTGCTTCGATTTAATTTGCAAAAAGGATTCCTCTGAAAGCTTAAGTGTCATTGAAGCTGTCAAGAAATCTAGTCTGAAACATGTGATCCTCTCATCGATTGCAATGGGTCTGATTTGCACCGGCTTAGCTCTTTTTATTGCCTCGTTTATATTCACAGGACCATTTGCATTAATGATTGCAGCAGCAATCGGTTTAGCAACATCTATTGGATGGCTTCTGTTGGATGGCTATGATTTAATTAACGACTTCGCAAAAAGCACTCCGGGGCGTTTTGACAAACTTTGGATATGCCTATCGAGTGCAGTTGCAGTGATCTCTGTTGGGCTTGTGATCTTGCTGACATCAGGGATAGCCCCTTTAGTTGCCGCATGCTCTGTAGGGGTTGTCTGGCTTGGAATTAATATCGCCTGTTACTACCGCCTCTATCATTTAAAAGATGCTGTAAAACCAGCGGTTGTTTAGTCACGGGATGGTTGAACTTGAGCCTCCCATGATGGAGTGCAATTGTGTCGTTGCCCATCGAGCTTCCATACTTGGTATCGCCAACAATAGGACAGCCGATTTGGGCAAACTGCACGCGGATTTGATGGTAGCGCCCTGTTTCCAAGTCGATCTCCACATAAGAACAATTCTGCTTTTCCTCTAACAACTTGTAATGTAGCCGGGCCAACTTTGCTTGGGGGTGAGAGGGATTCACAACTCTGGCTATATATTCGTCATGCACCAGAAAATGCTCTAGGGTTCCTTCTGTTTTAGGCAAAACTCCTTCTACCTGTGCAAAATAAGTTTTAAAAATCTGACGTTGTCGCATCATCTCCTGCAGCCGAGAAAGCGCTTTGCTTGTCCTTGCAAAAAGCACAAGGCCGCTCACAGGTTTATCCAGCCGATGAATCGGCTCTAGAAAGACGTTGCCACTTTTTTGATATTTCTTTTTGACCCAAGCTTTTGCAAGATCGGTTAAATTGGAACTACATTCAAGGGATAGTTGAGTGCTCAAACCCGCGGGCTTGGAAACAACCAAGAGATGGTTATCGCAGAAGATCACTTCCATCATCGATTCCTTCTCTGGCGAACAACTTCATATAAAAGAAGGGTTGTTGCTGTGGCGACATTGAGCGAATCGGCAACACCGTGCATTGGAATACGGACCTGAATATCAGCAGCTCCCATCCATAACTCTGAGAGGCCTAGCTGCTCTGTACCGACAGCAATGGCAACTGCGCCCATGAGATCGGCATGGGTAAACTCCTGTTTAGCAGAGGGGGTCGCTGCAACAACAGCAATTTTTTTCTCTTGTAGCCAAGACAATGTCTCATCGCTTGTGGCCTCAATCACAGGAATTGTAAAGAGTGTTCCGACGCTTGCGCGCACAACATTGGGATTATAAATATCTGTGCACCTGTCGCATACAATCACCCCATCGACCCCTGCGGCATCTGCAGAGCGTAAAATGGTGCCTAAATTTCCAGGTTTCTCAATTGCCTCTGCAACAATCAAGAAGGGATCTGTTTTTAAGGCTAAAGAATGCATCAGATCTCTTAAAGTTTTCTGCATCTGCATACCAATAGCAATCAGTCCATCGGGTCGATCGCGATAAGAGAGCTTTTGAAACACAGGCTCACTACAGACAATGACATCAGCATGTGTAGCGCGCACTGGATCAATGAGGGCTTGTTCATTGGAACCTAAAAAGAGTTTAGGACAAATAAATAGGGTCTCAATAACAACGCCCCCCTCGACTGCCCGTTTGAGTTCCCGATAACCCTCAATGAGAAACAGCCCCGTTTCATTCCGGTGCTTGCGCTCTGTTAACTTAAATGCATTTTTGACTTTGGGATTCTGAAGGCTGTAAATCTCATCCATTTTGAAACCACCGCGCGTAGCTTCCGCAAGGGATTGGAGTACCGGTATCTGAGGGCAGGATCATCTCTCCTGTTTCTATCTCTCCTTTCAATCCTTGCATTTTTTGTTTCATAAGATGCTCCATCACAATGGGCGTCATCCCTGGGGTGTGCGTTGTAAAAATTAAAAAGAGGGGGTAGTCCGAGAGCAATTTGCGGCATAATTCAAGAAGCTCATGAATATCTCTTTCGATTTTAAAAACTTCCCCCTTGCTGCCCCGTCCAAAACTTGGGGGGTCGAGGATGATCCCATCGTAGAAGACTCCCCTCTTCATTTCGCGCATCAAAAATTTAGGAGCATCGTCGATGATCCAGCGGATAGGGGCTTTTGTCAGCTCATTGATAGCAGCGTTTTCTCTTGCCCATGCAACCATCCCCTTGGAGGCATCAAGATGGCATACGTGTGCACCAGCAGATGCTGCGGCAAGAGTTGCCCCTCCAGAATAGGCAAAAAGGTTGAGAACCTGTGGCGCTTTTTTTTGTTTAGAAATTGCTTGCCGCATGGAGCCCCAAAGAAGGCTGTGCTCAGGAAAGACACCAAGATGCCCAAAATCTGTAGGAGAAATTTTAAAACGCACCCCTTCCACCTCTGCAACCCAACTTTTTGGCAGCTGCCGTTTAAAATTCCATGCATTTCCTCCATCTCTAGAAAAGTGGGCGTCAGCACCGTCCCACTCTGATTTGGGAAGAGAGGGGCGCCAGAGAGCCTGTGCGCAGGGGCGCGCGATGAGATAACTGCCAAACCTCTCTAATTTTTGTTGATTGCCGCTATCGACAAGGAAATATTTTTCTGACATGCAAATCCAAGAAAAAAAGTTAAAAGACAGATGATTTTTCACGGATTTTAACTGAATTTACATATTAATTGCAGCAAAACTTCTTCATTTATTCCCATGATAGGAGTATAATTTGGCCTCATTTACCCAAAATAGGAGATTTAGATGATTAATCCGACACAAGGAAATAAAAAGATTTATTTACAAGGCGCCCATGTCAACAATACTCAAAGCGTTAAAAATTCGGGCCCTATTTTTCAAGACTCTCTAAGATTAGGGGCTGCCTCTACTGATACCCTTTCTTCCTTCTTCAGCAAAATTTGGAGTGGTGTCACTACCTTTTTCAAATCCATTGCCAATGGTTTTACCCGTTTGTTTAAGTCAAAACCTACTTCCGACTCCACAACTACCAGAACTACTGGCAATCAGACTCCCTCCTCTGCCACGCCAGCAACTCAAACTTCGAGTTTGAAGAATAAAATTCAAGAAATCGCTGCCCGCGATGGATTTGTGTGGTTCTATAAAAAAGAAGAGAATCCAACAACTGCAGCCTTTGGCAACTTCTATAACAGCCCCATTCAACTTTGGGGAATGACATTTAAATGTGCAGAAGGGGCTTTCCAAGCGGCAAAATTCAAAGGGAACCGAGCTGTTATGCAGCGATTTCAAAATCTTGAAGGGGATGCCGCATGGAAACTCGGCAGACAATTGAGTCAACATTGGACACCAGAACAGAAATCGCAGTGGCAATCTATAAACCGCGATGTAATGCGAGAGGTTGTCAAGGCCAAATTCTCTCAAAACCCGGAACTCAAAGAACTCTTGCTAGCTACCCGTAAGAGCTTCCTGGTCGAGCACATTCCAGTTAAAGGCAGAGACGCTTTTTGGGGAGATGACCATGACGGAACTGGTCAAAACTGGCTGGGGTATGTTTTAATGGAAACGCGTGGACAGTTAGGTGGCGCTGGACCTGTAGGCAGAAACCAGCAATACAACCGCTTTATACGTCAGGGCTAATGACCTTTTTTAGCAAAGCGTTAAGGAGATAGTTTGTCGTTATTAAAATGACCTCTTCTCGGTTTCCTTTAGCTTGGAAAGATCTCAGATCGGGAGTTTTTCCTCGCTCTCCAATTGCGGCAAAGATGGTGCCCACAGGTGTTTCTTGAGAACCACCTGTGGGACCTGCAATCCCAGAAACTGCAATCGCAAAATCAGCGCTAGATCTGCTGAACACACCCTGTAGCATCTCCTGGACTGTTTCTTGGCTAACAGCACCATGTGTTTGCAACGTTTGCTTGGAAACACCGAGAATCTGCTCTTTCATTTCATCAGAATACACAACAAAAGATCCCAAAAAATACTGGGAGGATCCAGCAATAGAGGTGATATGGGCTGCAAGCAAACCTCCGGTGCAAGATTCAGCACATACCAGTTTCTTTTTGTTTTTTACAAACCAGTTGAGTAGAGCTTCTTCTACCTTCACGGCGGTAGTCCTAAGGAAGAAATTGAAATCCCATCCCTTTGCAATTGAGGATGATTTTTAATCCAAGCATACGCTTTTTTTCCAATGCGAATCGGAGAATTCGTGCGTACACCCCCCACTTCAAATGGAGTGGGGAGCGTTGCGCTACGGATCCATTTGAGAAGTTTAGAAAACAAAGCGGTATTAGGGAATTCAGAGGAGTCGATGACTTTAATTACCTGGCGCGTTTTGGGATCTTGATAGAGCTGAGGATAAGCAAATTGCAATCCCCACGTGACACTATCTCCACTCAAAACCATTGGATGGAATTGATGATCGAGGGTGGAATAAAAAAAATGATGCGCCTGCAGCTGCACAACAGGTCTTAGAGGCTTGATTAGATACCGTTCAGCCCCTGCTGCAATGGCGTAAAACAGATCAAGAGATCTTGTCATCGCTGCAGAAAAGAAGGATCGAAAATCCTCTGTAGAGGGGATGTGCCCCTGCTTTAAAAGAGAGATGTACTCTGCATATTTTTCCTCAAATCTTTTGCTTGAGAGGATTGCTTGCTCTACCTTGATGAGCCCGCTGACGTTGACAAATTCGACAGGGGCCAAAGAGGCAATAAGCTCGTGCATCTCATCTGTATCTAGAAGCACCTGAACTTTCAACCATTTGGAGACTTGCAAAACCCCCTCTAGCTTTGCAGAGCTGATGCGAATGGGGAAGAGTGCAGAGCCCGATGTGCCCATTTAAACTGACCCGCGCGATTGAGATTTTGAGCTGGGTTTGAATCTAAAGGTGCGCAGTAGCAAGAATAAAATACCAAAGAAGATTGCCGTGTCGGCGATATTAAAGACGGGAAAGGAATATCCCCAGAGCACAAAATAGAACATATCAACGACATGGCCATAGACAAAATAGTCGATCACATTGCCTAATGCTCCCGCTGTCACTAGGACTAAACTGAATTTGCGGAAGACACTTTCATTACCAAAACAAAGGTAGGCAACTAGCGCGCCGATAATGCCAACCCTTGTATAGAGTAGGTACTTCTGCAAAGAGGCAAATGCGCCCCATGCGGCACCTTTATTAATCACATGGACAATACAAAAATCGATTCCGTGCCAGCCTTTAAAGACACCGATTCCCCCATAAGGGTAGATCGGCATAGAGCTCCCAATCGTAGGAATGTTCCCATGAATATAGACTTTCAAGCAGATATCAAAAATCAGAATAAGGGAGGCAACCGCAAGAAAGCTAAAACACCTTTTCCAATTCATTCTTATAATAGCCCTTTTTCCAACTTTTCTTGAGCCTTAACCGTCATTGCTGCATAAGGGATCGCTTCCAATCGCGCAATCGGGATCTCTTCACCGGAGATATCGCAAATCCCATAAGTGTCCTCTTCGATTTTTTCAAGCGCCCGCTCGATCTGACGCAAGATACCAAACTCTTTGCTGGTGACCTCTAATGTAATCGTGCGATTAAAATCATCCGTTCCCTCATCTGCCTGATGCTGCGAGTAGCCTTTGGCCTGATCCGCTCCTTTAACATCTTCACTAATATCGCGGATCGTATTTGTTAGCTGATCGCGCAATTCCTCAAGCCTTTTCTTATATTTAGCGATGTCTGCTTTCTTTAATGCCACTCATCTCACCTCTTGTTTAAAATTTCAACTTGACCCTGTAATGCATCCTTAGGATTGATATGCTCAATTGCATCCATCAATTCATCCATATCTTTAAAACGCCTGTACACGCATGCAAAGCGGATATAGGCAATCGTGTCTAAATCCTGCAAATGCTTCATGACAATCTCCCCTAATTCCGAGGTCTTTACTTCTCTGATCTGCCTTTCCATCAAATCAGTGGAGATTTTGTAGGCCAAAGCGCGCACCTGTTCATGACTGATCTTCGTGTGGCGGCAGGCAGAGTCTAATCCCCTGATTAACTTATCCTGCCTAAAGTCCTCATAGCGGCCATCTCTTTTTTGAACCTGAATTGTCAAATCGATTGTCTCAAATGTTGTAAATCGGCGCAGACACTTTAAACACTCTCTGCGGCGCCTGACCGAATTGCTTTCAGTGACGTTGCGCGAATCGGTCACTTTTAATTCTTCATGGGTGCAAAAAGGACAACGCATGAAATGCCTATTTTTCTTGAATCCTTAAACTAAAAGGATCCAGAGTGGTTTCGTAGATTTTACTCATTTTGATGCTTTTCTATACACTTCAAGCTTTTTTTGAAAGTGGATATTCTCCAGAGAGCTCTTTATCAGCACCGCATCATCTGCTTCCATAACATATATTAAATTATTTTATTAACACTTTTTTTTGGGAATATTAGGAAATATACCGGCGCTACTTCAAACGTACCTGTAATTTTTGTTTTAACGCGACCATTTTTCCTTTCCCCAAACAGGGACATTATTCGAAGTAGGAAGGGAAAAGGGGGCCGTTAAAACAGAAATTACAGGTACGTTTGAAGTAGAACCGGTATATACTGGTGCTACTCCAAACCGTGGAAGAAAGGCTCTATTCTTTCCTCAAATAGGCATAACGGCCACGGAATGAGATTTTTTGAGGATAGGGCAATTTTTCAATTCCCTCATCGAGGGCATAATCTGTACAGTCTGCAGTTATTTCTGTCATGACACATTCCCACTCGTCAAGAACTTGAGTGGAAAAATCACCATCATAGTAGAAACGGATGTACAACATTTTGTTTGCCTCATCGACATCTGCCACAATAGCCCTAAGTTCCGGCGTAACAGTCCCAAGGATAGCTCGTTGTATCGATAGCAATACATAAGCCAATGGGAATATTTCAATATTGTAGGAAGTGGGTTTTGCCGGAATAATGTGAGACCCATCCTTTCCATAATGGATCACACCCCAACTCGTATCCACTATTTCAAGGGACACAGGATTTACAAAAATGCCAATTTTTTCTTTGAAATCAACGATTTCCCTTTTGATAAAGATGGAAGTTTTTGAAGAATACCATCTTGCGGGCTGATTGGGTTCCCTTCTCAAGTATGCATACCTTCCACGAATGGGGATTTCTTGAGGGTAGTCGAGCCTTTCTACTCCATCGTCAAGCAAACAGTCTGGACCCAAATCAGCGCTAGCCTCAGTAGTGGCGCATTGCCAGAGATCTATGAGTTTTTCGCTCACTTCACCATCATAGTAAAAATGAAGATAGAACTGATCTGCCTCTTTACAAATATCTACAATAACAGCTCTTAATTCAGGCGTAACCACATCCAATAACGCGTTTTGCACTGCCAGTAAGGCATATTCCACTGAAAATATTTCCATAACCTACTGCCTTGGACGTGTGGGAACAATATGCACCCCATCTTTTGCATAATGGATCTTTCCCCAATTTGTAGCGATTTTTTCACCGGTTGCACGATCAACAGCGAAACCTATAAACTCGCCAAAATCAACTATTTCATGATAGCCTGGACTCCCGGCCGGACGGTCACTCAGAGAGCGAAACAAAAAATAAACACGTTTAAACACGTTTTTAGGAACAGCAAAGATAACGCGCTAAATGATCATGGGTATATTGGCAAATCTGGAGTGATGTCCCACCATGAAACTGGTCAAGCGTTTACCTCGTACATGATTAAAGCAATTGCGATAACAATCAGAGTTTTCATTCAAGATCAGATCTTGAATTTTCTAACTGCTTTCGCCAGCAAACCATCGCGTGGGGGGTTTTTTCATTTCCGAAAGTATCTTTCCATAACTCTTCAAAAGAAATGTCGGACCGAATAAATCCAACGTCATTCTTAAAGAAATTTTCAGCTGATTGATCATCTCCAGACTGAGGCAACCACGTGCAAATTCCTGAAAACCGCTTTTTTTCCTGGACTTGACGTTCAAACTCTTTGTAGAGTTTCTGCTCAATACCCATTTGGGTATATTTCGGATTTATTGCCAATTCACCCAAGAAATATAACGAGTTAAGGTCGGAGGTCAGGTCCATAAAGGCTGCTTTATATTTTTGAGAGGCTTTTGCAAGAGGAGTTCCAATGATAACACCAACAATGGTCCCATCTTGAATCGCCAAGTAGCAGATCGACTCGGGCTCATTGAGATAAGAACGAACATAGCGGTCCCAATCTGCCTCGCTGGCATCATAAAAATAAGGGGGGTTGCGGTAAAAGTCGTTGTAAAAACGGGATACTTCTTTAAAAGATAAAGAGCCTGCCTCTTCATGAAAACTTTGAATTTCGGGCAATGAAGCAGCAACGGGCAGCATTGAAATGGATAAAGAACACAGAACTCCGAATAAACTCCATCGTTTGCTCATTAGCATCTCCTGAAAAAAATTTTCAAGACACATTATATGCATTTTAGTGGATAAAGTCAAACTCGTAATCTACAGAGTTTCTTAGGAAAAATATGCGATTAAAGTTTAATTTGGAAAAACGGAGGAGGTGAGATTCGAACTCACGAAACGTTTTCACGTTTACACGCTTTCCAAGCGTGCTCCATCGGCCACTCGGACACTCCTCCATTAAAGATTCCATTTAACTGGAAGGCTCGTGATTTTATCTGAGATGCTATTATCCCTCAACTTAAAACCTTGCAAATATAGGGATTCTGTAGTGAAATTTGAGACTAATCGTTTAAACACCCCAAAAAAATTATGTTACATCGTATCCTTACCCTGTTGATCCTTCTTCTTCCACTTGCTGCTTGCGGGAAAAAAGAGGGGGCAAAAAATGAAAAGCCCACAGTACTTGTCAGCATCTCTCCCTATGCTTACTTCGTGAATCAGATCGGCAAAGATTTAGTTCACGTGAAGACGCTAATTCCTGCTGGCGCAAATCCCCATCTTTATGAGGCAACCCCTAAGGAAGCGCTTAGCCACCAAAGCGCGGCCTTGTGGATTTATTTGGGAGAGGCTTTGGATAAAAAGGTGTTGCAGTTTTTTAGAGATACTAAGAAACAGATTCAAATCGTCGATGTCGCTCAGGGGATCAAACTTCTCTCTGATTGCGATGAAGGTAAGCACTCCCATTGCCCTCATCACCATGAAGAAGAAGGTCAAGATTTACATATTTGGCTAAGCCCTGTGCTTGCCAAACAACAAGCAATCACCATTGCGGAAGGGTTAAAGGCCCTTTTGCCTCAAGAGAAGGAACAAATTGAGGCAAACCTCCACAACTTTTTAAATGAACTAGACCTGCTCGATAAGCAAATTGCAGCGCTCTTACTTCCTATGAAGGATAAAGCGATTTTAGTCTCCCATCCAGCTTTTGCTTATTTTTGCAAAGATTACAAGATTGAGCAGCTCTCCATTGAAATGGAAGGAAAAGATCCATTGCCTCAACATGTAACTCAAATTCTAACAATGGCAAAGAGCCACAATATTCAGAGAGTTCTTACAGAGCCGCAGTATAGCAACAAAGGAGCCGAATTGATTGCACAATCCCTTGGTTTGCCAACCCATATGGTCGATCCTTATGCTGAAAACTATTTAGAAAATTTACTTCATATTGCCAAGGTCATAGCTGATTAATGCCAAATGCTCTAACAATTGAAAATTTGAGTTTCTTTTACGACCCCTCTCTTCTGATTTTGGAAGAGGTCAATGTCAAAATCAGCTTAGGAGAATTTATTGGGATTTTTGGACCCAATGGTGGAGGAAAAACAACGCTTCTTAAACTGATATTAGGGCTCTTAGAGCCCCGAAAGGGAAGTGTGCGGCTGTTCGGTTTGCCCCCAGAGGATGCGCGCCACTGTATTGGCTATGTCCCGCAGGCGATCCGTTTTGATAAAGATTTTCCAATTAGCGTGTTAGAGGTCGTGATGATGGGGGCTCTACAGCGCTTAAATTGGCTGGGGAGGTATCCATCGGATGTCAAAATACATGCTAAGCAGGCTTTGGAAAGGGTGGGTTTAAGCCACAAAGAAAAGGCATCTTTTGGCACTTTATCCGGAGGACAGATGCAAAGGGCGCTGATCGCGCGGGCCATCATCGATACTCCACAGATGCTCATCCTAGACGAGCCAACTGCAAGTATTGATGCCGAGGGGGAGCTAAGCATCCACAAACTACTTGTGGAATTGAACCAGACGATGACCATTCTGATGGTCACCCACGACCTGCAAACCATTGTGGATAAAGTGGGAAGACTCCTGTGCGTTCAGCGCAAAGTCACCCCGCTTAAGACCCAAGAGGTTTGCGAGCACTTTGCCCTAGGCCTCTATCACACACCGCTGACCTCCAAACACCACTTTTTGCTATGACCACATTTTTCACCGCTCTTTCTGAAAACCCTTTCCTTCTCATGGCGCTAGCTGCCGGTTTTGCAGCCTCTTTTGCAAGCGGCATCATCGGATCTTATGTGGTTGTCAAGAGAATTGTCTCGATGAGCGGCAGTATCGCCCACTCTGTCTTAGGGGGGATGGGGATTTGTTTATGGCTAAGGCGCAATCTTGGATTAGATTTTCTTTCACCCCTCCAAGGAGCGTTGGCTGCGGGACTGCTCTCAGCGTTGCTGATGGGATGGATCCATCTCAAATATAAGGAAAGAGAGGATACGGTGATCGCTGCCATCTGGGCAACCGGGATGTCGATCGGCGTCGTTTTTATTGCTCTGACACCTGGCTATAACGTCGAGCTAATGAATTTTTTGTTTGGGAATATTCTCTGGGTTAGCCATAGCGATCTTGTGCTATTGCTTTCTTTAGATGTGTTGATTGCAGCAGCTGTCGCCATCTTCTACAGAAGATTTCTGGCCATCTGCTTTGATGAGCAACAAGCCCTTTTGCAAAAACTGCCTGTGCAGACTCTCTATCTATCGCTGCTATGCCTAGTTGCTATCGCGGTGGTCTTATTAATCCAGGTCGTTGGAGCAATCCTTGTCATTACGATGCTAGCCATCCCTGCCGCCATTGCAGGCACATTCAGCCACACGCTCTCTCGCATGATGCTGATTGCGACCTTGCTCGGAGCGTTATTCACATTCTTAGGCATGTACTTTTCTTATGAGCTCAATTGGCCGCCCGGCGCTACCATCTCTTTGGTGGCCGCAGTCTTCTATTGCATTAGCCTTGTTCGCAGACGGACGGCATAACTGATCATTAAAGTTGGCAGTAGCGATCCCAAAAACTTTTCCAGGCGCCCTTATTGTCCATTCTTTTATATGAACTTCTTTTTGATCTTGACATCGCTCTTCTCTTTGAGTGTTTTTTTATTCGACGCATTTTCTTGACCTCTGTTTAAAATTAATAATGCTGATGAAAATTGATATCTTCGGGACGGATGAATGCAATCCCGTCAGTGGCATCCTTTACCTCGTCTTGGCGTGAAGGATGGCTCTTTTTACTGTGGTTCTTGAGAGTAACCTTCGATGCTTTGCGCTTATTCACTCTTTTATTTGACTCTTTCATCCTTCCTCTCCCACGATACAAATCATAAATCCCCTTCTTTTTTAATATTATTATTATTTGATTTATTAATCAAATTGATTTTAAAATCAATCAAACACAAGTACATAACAAATAACAACTTGCAATCATATAAATAATTTCTAAAGCTGGGTACTCTTATTCGATACAGCTCTCCTCATTTTTGGATTTGACTTTGAATCGAATGATGTCTTATTATCCCTACTTTCCTCTTTTAGGGGAGTGTCACAGCTCATTCCCTATTACAATACGCGATGAACTTTTCAGGAGGTCAAATGTACGCGATTATCGAAACCGGTGGAAAACAGTATAGAGTTGAAAAAGGCGATGTCATCGATGTAGAACTTCTCGAGACAGCTGAGGGTGAAAAAAAGGTGGAGTTTAAAAACGTCCTCTTCATTCACGGCGGAAACGACACTAAGATTGGCAATCCCAACATCCCGCACTCCGCAGTTCAAGGTGAACTGATGCAAGAGGTCAAAGGTCCTAAGGAGATCGCCTTTAAGTACAAGCGGCGCAAGCCCTTCCGTCGTAAAGTCGGACACCGCCAGCGCTATTCCCGCATTAAAATTACTGAGATTATAGGCTAAGGAGTTTTGTAATATGGCACATAAGAAAGGTCAGGGCTCGACCCGCAACGGACGCGATTCAAAAGCACAACGACTAGGGATCAAAGCGACCGGTGGAGAATTTGTAACAACAGGAAGCATTATCGTAAGACAGCGAGGCACCAGATGGCTGCCTTGTAAAAATGTCGGCGTGGGCCGCGATGACACTCTCTTTGCTCTCATAGACGGGATTGTCACCTATCGCAAAACCGACCGCACTTACGTTTCTGTACTTCCTCAAGCTTAAAGCTTTGAAAGAAAGATAGTCTCTTAGGCCCCTGATCAAGACTAATACTTATGTCTTTATTCAGGGGTTCTTTATTTACTAGGACAGGGAAAATGTTTATTGATTCGGTAAAAGTAGCTCTTCGCGCCGGTAATGGCGGCAATGGCGCCATCGCCTGGAGAAGGGAAAAATACATCCCCAAAGGGGGGCCTGCAGGCGGCAATGGCGGCAATGGGGGGTCGATTCTTCTCAAAACCGACAGCCACGTCCTCTCATTGGAAGGGTTTCGCAACCGCCGGCAGATTAATGCCCAGAACGGAATGCCAGGCGAAGGGGGCTTAAGAAAAGGGCGCAACGGCGATGACCTGATCCTAACAGTTCCTTGTGGAACCTTAGTCAAGGATGCTCAAACTGGAGGAATCTTGTTTGACTTTACAGATGAGAATCAAGAGTATCTGATCTGTAAAGGGGGCAAGGGAGGCAAAGGCAATCATTGCTTCAAATCCCCCACCAATCAAGCTCCAAATATCTGCACTCCGGGCACAGAAGGAGAGGCGTTAGAGGTAGAACTTGAGCTGAAACTGATTGCAGATGTTGGGCTCATTGGCATCCCCAATGCCGGAAAATCAACCCTCATGTCCCGCATCACTCACGTCCCTGTTAAAATTGGCGCCTATCCATTCACAACACTCCACCCCAACTTAAGTTTTGTACAATTTGATGATTATTCTAGGGTCTTGGTTGCCGACATTCCAGGGATCATCGAGGATGCTCACCAAAACAAGGGGCTTGGCATCTCTTTTTTACGACACATCGAACGCTCCTCTGTTCTCCTATTCGTGATTGATATCTCCGGATTTGAAGGCAGAGACCCCTTTGAGGACTTCACTATTCTGCGCCATGAGCTGCAAGCCTACCGTCCAGAAATGCTTGATAAGCCCTTCATCGTTGCTCTCAATAAGATCGATCAAGAGGGTGCTGATGAACACTTAAGAAGCTTTACTGAAAAATATCCCTTTGCCAAAGAAACTCTGTTCCCTATCTCCGCGATGCAATCCGTTGGATTAGAACCTCTGCTCGAGGTGATGAGAAGGCTTGCACAGGTCAATGGGCCACGCTTTAAAACATTTGCAACAACCCATTAATACCTGAACTGTTAAAATTCCCCTAAAGACTTACGTCATACTGCGGGAAGGCTTCCACTTTCGATCTGGGTGATGGAAGAGAATCACTGTAACAACGGCAATTGCAGTAAAACCAGCAAGCAGCAGGAATGCGCCCTGGTAGTTCCCTGTCAAATCAACCAACCATCCAGTGAGCAATGGAGCTAAAATCCCTGCCAAGGAAAGACAGCTTGATGTGATCCCTTGCGAGGAACCAGAACGCTCTTTTGCCACATCGATGTTTGTGCTGAAAAAAGCGGGCTGGGGCATCATTCCAAAACCTAGGCCCAGGCTTAGGAATACAAGCGACATGCCTAAGGTGTGGGTAAAGCTCAACAATACAAAGAAAATGGCAGCGAGAAGCTGAGTGCTCCAAATCACGTGAGCTCGAGCAAGCCGGCTACTGCCCGTTTTACGGTAGAGCCAATCGGAAAGAACACCGCCTGCTTTTAAAAAGATTGCGCTCACAAGCCAAGGGATGGTCAGATACCAACCAACGCTCTTTAAATTAAGGCCGTGCTGGGATAGGAAATAGCCTGGGAGCCATAGTGTTGCAAAGAAAAGCATATAGCCAAATGCAAAGTAAGCGATGTTATTTGCAACAAGGGCAGGGTGGGTTAAAATGAAGCGCCAGTCGACCTTTGCCTCACTTTTCACACTTTCTTGACTCGAACTAGCAATTAATTTTTTCTCTTCCGGGCTCACATAACGGGAGTCTTCAGGTTTATTTCTAAAAAGAAAATACCAAACAAATGCCCAGAGGATTCCTGCCGCGCTAATGGCAATAAACATCGTCCTCCAACCAAAATCTGCTACAAGGTAGGAACAAACCGGCGCACCCACCACAGAGGACAAGGGAATAGCCACAAGGCCCAAAGAGAGTGCACGAGCGCGCTCCATCGGAGGGAGCCAGTCGCTGATCGATCGGGTTACAGCCGGAAAGTGGGGGCCCTCTGTTACTCCAAGGAGAAAGCGTAAACCGATAAAACTCCAAAAACCAGCAGCAAATCCTAAAAGGCCAACGCAAAGGGACCAACCAACCGCTGCTAAAGGCCACACGATACGGCAACCGAAACGATCGACCAGCCAGCCGCCAAAAGCTGTCAATAAAACATACCCTAATCCAAAAGCCGATAGGATCATTCCAAACTGAGTATCGGTGAAGTGAAACTCCCGTTTTAAAGGATCAATGACAAAAGAGATGGCTGATCGATCTACAAAGTTAACGAGCGTGATGAAAAAAATCAGACCGGTCACAACCCATCTGTAATGTTTAATATGTGTTTTGTTCATTTGCATCCTGAAATTAAAAAAATTCTAACTCTAGAGGTTGCCATGTCGGATGAAAAAAATCAATCTTAAGATGCAAGAAGCAGGTCTTGCATCTTATTATTTTTGGTTCGAGTAAAATGAGTTTTTTTAGAAAAGCGCCCCGCTCCAATGACTAAAGTGCAGTTAGATTGATCAGCTGTATGACCAAAAAATCTGAAACTTACAGAATGAATATCCCCTTTTTCGGGACTAATATTTAATGTTTTCCTTAATATCCCAAAAAAGGCTGTATACCGAAACACTTTCAAAAGTTGGTTGCCTGGCAGCCAACTTTTGAAGTTGTTTCGGTATAATCACAAAAGGTCCGTTATGAATATGAGTATCACCCTTAGCCAAAGCGAAATTTTAGAGCAAAAGCTTCATCCGAACACCTTGAAAATGGGCAAGCACATTTTCGAGACACATGGTTTTCTAAAAATCGAAAATCTTTATCCGAAGGAATTTATTCAAGAGCTTGCTGCCGCCTATACAAGCCAATTGCAATTTAATGAAGAAGAGATGACCCTTGGCAGCGGCGCTGAGGTCAGCCATAGACGCTATATTGTGCCCATCCCCTTCAAACCCCCTTTTAACCACCCTGAGCTTTATGCTAATGCAATCTTGATGCCACTGATGAAAGAGATTCTTGGCCCCCATTTTATCCTAAACAGTTTGGGATCTTTTACTGCCCTGCCAGGCTGCACTGATCAACATCTACACGCAGACTACTATCCCCTATTTGAAGAAAACACCAGCATCTCCTCGATGATTCCCACCTTTGCAATCACATTTGCCGTTCCACTGGTGGACATCGACCTGATCAATGGACCAACCAAGATTTGGTCTAGCTCTCACCGCACCTATCCTATTGATCAGCAAATGCACTCTTATACCAAGCATTTACTCTGCGGTCCGATCGGGAGTTGTTACTTTTGGGATTATAGAACTTTTCACGCAGGAGGATCTAACCATTCCGAACATATGCGCTCTTTACTCTATATGAGTTACACACGCCGCTGGTTTAAAGATTTTTCCAACCCCGATTTTTTACTGATGGATGAAGAGCAATTGCAAGGTGTGCCTGATGAGTGCACTCATTTGTTTGCTCATTTGCTAAAACCTGTGAGAGCGCTGAAGTAGTAACTATTTTTCAGAGCGTTTCAAAGTCAACAAATGGGAAACAGGAAAGGGCGGCGATTTGCTCTTTGATCATTTGCTTGCCACGCTGTCCATGCCAATGAAAAATCAAGGCATTGGGATTGGGACCTAATGCTCGATCCCAATTGTAGTGTGCAGGGAGCTCCTTAAATGTCAGCTTTTCTAAAAACAAGATTCTAGAAAGCGCTTCTTGATCGCTAATGTAATGCTGATTTCTCTCTTTCACCTCCTCTACCCACTTTGCAAGAAATGGAGCGTGTTTGCGATAGACAACAACGCCGCTATTGTAGGTGGTCTCTTCTGGAAGGGTAAAGTTGAGCGATTGGTACCCCTTTTGCAAAGCTTCCGGTTCTCTGACAAGTGCAAGATCTGCATGATTGTCGCAATAGGCAAAAAAAGGATCAAGCCGCCCACGGACCTCGCAGTCCAAATCGATCCATACCGTTTTCATAAAAGGGGTTTTTGCAAAAGCAAAAGGCTTCTTAAACCACTTTTGACGAATATCCCACACTCCAGAACCGATCACTTTTTCCCATTGTTGAGCTAAATGGGGATCAACCCCCTCTTTTCCCTTTATGGAAGAATCGGGAACGTCAATGGAAATGAGCTCTCCCCGCTCTTTGCACCAGCACCTACCTTTTTCCGTCATCCCTAAATCGACAAAAGCAACAGGAAGATCGTTATGAGCTCTATAGTTATACCACCACCAGGGCAGAGCCCATTCTAAATGGGATGTTGTTGCAACAAGAATTCCTCGTTCCATATCGATCTCAACAAATTAAAAACTACCACTCATATCAAAAAAAAGTTTAAAAATCACAACGCAAATCGACCGTGAGGCCTTGTAAAATCAAATCAGAATTCGCTGTACCTGCAAAATTGGTAAATACTTGAAACTGATTCAACCAATCTTGGATCTCATAGCCCACATTCAAAGAAAAATGGGAGCGATTTTTATCGAAGTTGAAATCCCATCCAAACCCCAGCAGTGCTTGGAACATTATAGCTCCAAAGTTTCGCCCTCCCATCGGCACAGAAGTTTGGGTCCCCAATACATCGACGAATTTATCTGCAACCGTCCAGTTCCCCCACATCAAGGCACCCGAGAAATTGCCGAGTAGACTGAAAATGTGTCTATCGATGTTTCCGAGAATCCATTTCCCATCCAAGCCACCTTGAGGGCCTCCTCCTCGGAAATTGTTTTTCACATTTTCTTCAGCAGTATAAGTGATACCCGGCAGCACAAAATTGGGCGTTGTGTATTTCAAACGAATTTTTTGATTGATCCATCCTGCTTTTGCACCAATGAATGGGCGCAGGGATAGGAATTTGCTGACAAAAAAACTTCGACCTAAATCCCAATCAAACATGTTGTAATTAAGATTGAAGTTTACTTTCCCCGTATCAAAGGGTTCTATCCCCACAAGTCTAGCCGCTAAAAAGGCTGAGGTGACAGATCCGCTGGCATGGTCTGAGGTATCTGTTTGAAATCGAGTATAGGCAAATTGTGTGTCCCATTGGTCATGATGCATGTTGTAACCAAAACCCACACGAAAACCTGGATCCCAATCAAAAGAGATCGCTTGGAAATGGTTTTGTTCAACATTCTGACCTGTTTTAAGAGTAAATCCCCAGTAAACAGTTTCGCTGGTATACCAATACAAAGCACTAGCAAAAATATCGATCGTTTTATTTTGCGTTTTCGGCCGGTCGGAAAGATTTGGCAATCCGCCATCCATTCTTTGGGTCTGTGTTTCAGGCGAGTTGGCATAGATGTTTTTGCCTATCGACATCAAGAGAACAACAGCTATTTGCAAATAAATACTTCTCATGTTGCTTTTACTCAGCTAAAGCACGTTAAAAATCGAATCGACAATTAAAAGTCACTCCCTGGAGGGATAAGTCGCCATGTAATACAACAATCTGTGATGTAGCAACCCGGAGTTGATTCAACCAAAGTTGTGTTTCGTAACCCAATTTTGCTGCAAAGTGCGACCTACCCTGATTAAAATCGACATCCCATCCCAGTCCCATCACTCCTCTAAACATTAGGGCGCCTAACGTCCATGGTCTCGAGTTTACAAATACCTTTTTTCCACTCGAACTCCTATAGGTGTCATTGCAATTCCAAGTCCCCCACAACGTAGCTGCAGAAAAATCCCCAAAAAGACTCGGAAAGTGCCTTCCGAAATTGCGCAATTTCCATTTGGTGTTGATACCGCCAACGGGCCCCACGCCCCAAAAATTGTTTTTCACATGTTCTATGGCAGATTGATTCGTTAGAACAGTAGTAATCTGTTGGGCATACTGCACCTCCATCGATTGATGAATCCATCCCCCTTTTAAACCGACAAAAGGACGAAGGGATAATCCTTTGCTTACCCAATAACTACGGCCTAATTCCCAATCGAACATGTTGAAGAGAAGAGTCCATTGGAGGGTGGCTTTTTTGAAAAGTTGATCGCTCAGATCCCCTGCAAAAAACTCGGGATGAATGAATTGAGTGGCGATCACTCCATCTGGAGTGGAAATAAACTCTGGAAATACTTGTTTGCTTTGATGGGCCTTTGTACGAAACCAGGTCCAATAAAGTTGCGTGTCCCATTGATCGTAGTCCGGGTTATATCCACCACCTACTCGAAATCCAAAATCCCAGGGAAAACCGACATCTTGTGCACCAAAAGAGCTAGTATTATTGAGCTCTACACTAATGATATCGGCCCAAACCGCCGAAGTTTGTTGAGAAGCATACCAGGTAAAAGGCTCCGCAAAGAGATCCCATTTCCCCGTGGTGCGTATCGAAATATTCGGTAAGCCCCTTACACTCGATGGGTCTAAACTCGTGGAGTTTGCTCCATTTACCTCCGTTAGCAAAAACATCAGCGCAGCTAAGGGCAAGAATAGCAGCTTTTTCATGCTTGATTTGGCGTTATGGCTATATTGCAAGGCCTTGAAATATAAATTAGAAATCAAAGCGAAACTCAAGGGTTCCTCCTTGGAAAGTCAATACATTTGTCAGTTGTGCGCCAGCCAAACTGTAAAATTGAAGTTGATCCAACCAAAATTGCATTTCATAGCCCAGTTTTGTAGAAAAACGATATCTGTCCTGGCTAAAATTGGCATCCCATTCAAATCCCAACAAGGTTCTTAGCATCGTCGATCCGCTATTGAGATGGGGTAGTGTGAGTGTAATGCGTTGGTCAACATCATTTTTGTAAACATCCCCAAATGTCCAATGTCCATACATGATGGCCCCGGAAAGATTTCCAAAAAGACTAAACGAATGGTTTTGATTAGCAAACAAATTCCATAAAGTGTCCACACCACCACAGGGACCAAGCCCCCAAAAATTATTCTTAAGATTTTCCCTTGCCGTATTAAAGGGTATTGGATCTACCAAGATTGGATTTGAAAGATCTGGAATTTGCCACTTTGTATCGATCGATTGATCGATCCATCCCCCCTTTAACCCTAAAAAGGGACGAAGAGATAACCTCTCGCTGATCCAAAATTTTCTGCCTAATTCCCAATCAAACATATTGAAGCGGATCGTCCAGTCAATGTTTGCCCTCTGATAAGGGACCCCTGAAACCCCCTTTCCAGCTGGGTTATCCACATAAAAATCCCCTAAAAAAGGGGAATAGACCGAGCCCGGAGAACTGGAAACGCGATCTTTTCCACTTGTGTGGAACCAGGTATAATACAATTGTGTATCCCACTGATCATGCCTCATCCCATAACCAACACCAATCCGAAAGCCAGCATCACAGCCAAAGCGGACGTTGCGTAAATCGCATGTCTCTTTGGCACCGTTGGCAACAATCACATCCGCCCAGCTTTCAGCACCACTTGGCTTTGCCCACCAAACAAGAAGATCAGCAAAAATATCAAAATCTGTGGAATCTGGCTTAAATCGAGCAGATACATTGGGCAGCCCGTTGCTATGATCAGGTGATTGTTCACTTGCTTGATTCCGATGTGCGTGCACATAGGTTTCATCGGCATTTACATAGAATGCACTAACCAGAAATGAAACCATTCCCACAAAGAAACCCGTTCTCAAAACGCCAACCCCTCTTTAGAACACGATAAGGCATCTATCTTAAAAGATTCATTATTGATGTCAAATTATTCTTGTTAGAGACAGTAATTAGGAGTCCCGAATTTTCCCTTGGGGAAATTCGAGGAAGTCAAAAATTCTTCCGCTAAGATGAGACATTTCAAAGCTGTTTTCAAATACAGATTTACAAAAGAACTGGAGAAAAATAACTTCAGTTAAGATAATTCCATCCCAAGATTTGGTATTGGTCACTCCCATGTTTAAATCGGCTCATGCCCACGATGATGCGACTGTCTTTTATTTTGATGAGATGGGAAATAAATATGCTGCCATTGGCGGTAGCTTGGCATGGCGTATTAATAATCCAGGGCTAGCACATAGCCATTGTTCTCGAAAATTTGGTTCTATAGGGAATCTGGGTCACTATGCAATTTTTCCAGATCCGCAGAATGGTCGTAAAGCATTATCAACATGGATTCGTTCAAAGAAATATTTCAACTCCTCTCTTAAAGTCCTCGCTAAGCATTATCAACCAAAAAATCCTGAGGGCTGCGTTCAAAAGTTGTCCTCTTCATGCAGTATATCTTCAGAAACAAAAATCAAAGATCTGAACCAGGAAGAATTGCAGCGCCTTTTGATAGGCATTGAGAAGTTATGTGGATATACATCTACAAACAATGAAATATTTTCTCTCCTTCCTAAAATCATTGCAAAAATTGAAAATCCTACGGGAGATACCTATCTCATTGGAAATAATGCCGTTCTTTCTAAAAAAGAAGCCATTGAGTGGGTTCAATCCCATCGTCTAGATGGCGTAATCGTCCGCGAACGGAATGGGACTATACATCTACGATCACGACCCAATCATTGCATCTGGGACGTTAGCAAAAACAAGTTCACTTTATTGCCTTCCACGAAAGAGATCAATACCCTTGCAAGGGTGGTAGGAGAGCACAGGCCAGGTCAATGTATTTGGTCGTTTATCAATGGCATTGATAATACTAAAGAAGAAGCCTTAGCATCCACAGAATTAATCTCAAAAGCCACTAATGGAGAGAGGGTTCTCTGTATGCCAAATGACACAATTTGGGCCCCTATAGATCTTATCCACTGTCTGCTCCTTAAAACTTCTTCGAACACACCGATCATTCCCTGGACGGTGAAATTTCTACAGCATTTGCTAAGTTTGGCCTCTGAAGAAAAAGAATCTCCTCCAGTCATTCTTTTTTTACATAGCCAAGGAGCCATTTTGGTAGAGCACGCTTTAAAATCGCTAAGTTTAGAAGAAAAAAAGCAGCTTAGAATTTTCACATTTGGAGGAGGATCGTTTCTACCGCCAGGTGAAAGCCACGCCGATTCGCACAATTATGCCAGCGCTGCAGATTTTGTATGCCGCTTTGGATCACCACATCTGCAACTGCTGGCTTTAAAGCGCTATTACGGATATCGGAAAGGGCTGATCGACGATCAAATAATAGATGGGTTAGCCATGGAAGATGCGATGTTACATACAGATTCGATAAATCCCCAGGTGATCAAAGCCTACGCTAAACAGAGGATCAAATATTACGAAAACGAATTTTCCAAAATCAGCAACTTAACCATTTTAGATCCCGATCCTGGCAGCAAGTGGAAACATACATTTATCAGCAGATGTTACCAGGACATGATTCGAAAGATTATTCAGAAATATCAAAAAAACTTGAACGCCTCATGCAATTAGACAATTCTAGATTACCAACATCAGGAAATTCGCCTTTAACAAGCAATAGAGCAGCTCAAAAAACAACAAAGTATTTAGCTGTTGTCTGCACAATCATTTACAGCATCCTGTTCCCTTTTCTATTCTACATGGGACTACTTTCCAGTATGATATTTGATAATCCTCGGATGACCGTTCCCGTGGGGCTATCAATCATAGCCCTAACTTTGCTTATTTCCCTATCAATACCTATCAGTATCTATTTAACATGGTCTAGGTATTTACGAGGTCTATATAGAAGAGCCATTTTTTTCTGTGCTCTACCTCTGATTGTCTCAATTGGAGCATTTTTAATAATTTCACTCCTAGAAGCATTACTTCGATATTTTGTGCCGATTCCAAGTTAACACTCTTCAGAGCGTCGCTTAAAGAAATCAAAAATAAAATTAGCACAAGCTTGGCAATTAACATAGAAGTTGTGGGCTTCCAAGCTCTCCATGTTCAGTTCTAAATGACCACTGGATGACCACCAATCGCCTAAAAGGAGGTAGTGTAACATCTGTTCTGTAAATTCAGATTATAAGACTTTTATTTAACCGTCAGGTTTTTAATAAAAAATTCTTTTAAAGACTTTTAATTAAAGAATTCTGATGAAATAAAAAAGGTCTGAGATCACAATTCTTCTTT
>CAJCHM010000083.1 GCA_903970255.1 Acidobacteriota bacterium | reverse complement strand
AATCTAGAGTTTAGTTAACTTTGGCTACTGGAACAACTTCACTATAATGGCCGTTAGGCGGCTGCAACGAATAAAAAAACTTTTGGGGGTGGGTCAATTCTCAATGTCGTAAAGGGGTCAATTTCTGATGTCGCTTGACACCTTGATCAACTACCTTCTTTACAGTGTTCTTTTGGGTATTCATAGCATCAGCAGTAATAATCGTTCCCCTAAGATCCAACATATCCATTAGTTTAGGCATTGCTGGAATTTCATTAGATTTATCATCAATTTTAAGCTGTCCCAAGCAAATTCTATTTTCAGCACTCCATGCATTCAGCAAATGAATCCCTCCTAATCCTTTTTGTTTATCGGCTGTCCCTTTTTTAGATTGGCCATCAAAACTGATCACTTCTTGAGCTGTTCTCTCTCGTAAAAGAGCTGATACTTCCCGCAACGACTTTTCTAAAATTTCAGGCTTAAGAGTGTTGAATATGTTTTTGAATGTTCGCTCGCAAGGCACTCCTCCTGACATGTCCACATACGTTGACATCCAATCCGTCATCCCTTGCGACATTACAACAACTTTTGCCCAGTCTGTTGCTCCACAAATTGTCGCTATAAGGGTCATAAACAATACACTGGTTAGGGAGTGTCGAAAAAATAATGAAGCTGCCCGTGGGTCTTCTGCACTCTCAAAAATCTTAATAAGAGGATGTTCAATTCCTGGATGAGAAAATCGTTTTTTCTTTTTTTTTACGTGCAAGGGAATCTCTCCTCTTCTTCCTGCCATTTGCGCCTGCTTAAATAAATTAAAGCAGTTATGCTATAAAAAATTTACCATTATTTTAAATAAAAAATGTAATAAATCTTATTGACACAGCAAATATTATCGTTTTGAGGATATAAACACGCATTATTGGTGCATTTATTTGCCCCGACGCGAAGCGCAGGCGAATAAATGCACCGATAATGTGGAAACGGGGGAGCAGGGGGTGATAAACCCCCGACAAAGCTTGCATTAATACAATTTGAGGGCAATCGCTTTGTGGGGTTAAGTCCGATTTAGGGTTTTTGATAGGAGTAATCGATCTTCGGCTAGCTTTCAAAAAATTGTTCTAATTTCCTGTGCCCTGTGATTGGACTTGCGTGAACTTTTTCAAAAACCATGATGTAAGATGTTTTCAAGATTATTGGCAAAGTCACCCGGCATCGACTGAGCTTTAATTGCCATGGCAACCTTCTCATCTCTAGTTATGGAAGGCCAAGACAAGTTTGAGTTTATACAATGCTGCTCATATCGGTCTAGTCTATTTTCAGCATGCATTTGTGATGTATTTTCCATTTTTAACCTATAATATTAGAGGAAGCTTAGATACTTTCCGCTGTTAATACCTCTATAACAGTTTAAAAAGTAAAATGACACCTCGGACGACCGATTTCCTGATTTAGCCCAACTCTTATAATACTTCTTTTCTCCTAATAAACACGACCTAGACGATTAAAATATTTTTTTTAAAAAGAGAGGATCCTCCGAGAGGGCATCGAGGCTATTCAATTTTACAATCTGCAATTCCCCGAACCTTGAGGCTGTCCCCTCCTAAAACTACTTCATCTTGGCGGCAACAACCTCTTCCAGGGATTCTTGTTTCATGTGGCCCAGGTACTGGGGCATTTCCAGGCCAGCCATCGAGGCTACGTCGTGGAGGGCAGGGAGGGATTTTGTCAATTGGCTGAGGAAATTTGAAGTGGATGAGCCTTTGCTCGGATCGCCTCCATTGCCACTGTCCCAAACGGTGATTTTATCGATTTTGATGTTCTTGATCGCTTCCACTTGAAGCTTGACGATTTCTTCCAGCTTCTCAATCAGCAGCATTGTAGAAGCACTCTTTGCATCATCACCGCAGGCTTCCACTAGTTGCTTGTAACCTTTGGCTTTGGCATCGAGTAGCTTTTGGATACCTTCGGCCTCAGCTTGTCTGATTGCCAGAATCGATTCCGCTTCCCCTTTTGCTATGAGCACTTTGCTGAGAGCTTCCGCTTCTGCTTCGATCTGGATCTTTTTCTTCTGGATTTCTTGGGGAACGATTTGCTCAGCTTCCAATAATTGGGTTTGAGCTAGGGCTCTAGCCTTTTGGATGTGTGCTTCTGCTTGTTGTTTGGCGACCTCGCTGCGCTGGGAAGCCTCTGCTTGCTTTTCGGCCAAAGTGGCATTGGTGATTGCGATTTGAGCTTTCGAGTCGTTTTCCCCTTTAACAGCTTCGGCATTATAGGAAGCAACGGATACCCGGCGGTCTCTTTCAGCAAGAGCCTTTCCTATGTCCCCTTGCTTTTCTTGTTCAGCAACATCGACTTTGGCTTGGTTAACAGCTGTTGCTGAAGCTTTCATTCCAATGCTTTCAATGTACTCTGATTCATCGGTGATATCGGTGATGTTGACGTTGAGGAGGGTGAGTCCAATTTTGTGCAGTTCTGGCTCGATATTTTTCTTGATAGCCTCGAGGAATCGCTCTCTGTCCTGGTTGATTTCTTCGATGCGAAGAGAAGCAACTGTCAGACGTAATTGACCAATGATGATCTCTGTGGCCATCGACTCTATTCCCCTATGATCGAGATCGAGTAGTCTGACTGCGGCATTATTCATGATTTCAGGTGTGAGACCGACAGCGACTGTAAATGTGCTGGGAACATTGATTCGGATATTTTGATGGGAAAGAGCTCCCTTAAGAGGAATATGGATGGTGCGCGGTGTTAGGTCTAAAAAAGCGCTTCCCTGGATCAGAGGCCAAACAAACGTACCTCCGCCATGGTAGCATTGGACTGTCTTGCTTCCGCCTACGCGTCCATAAACCACTAGCACTTTATTCGAAGGGCATCTTCGGTACAGCTTTGCCAAAAAAATTGCTGTTGTAAAAAAGAAAAGGAGGAAACCGCCAACGGTGGCTCCTAAAAATGTAATATCCATATGTTGCCTATTGTTTAATGCAAGTAACAACCAATATGTTGTCACTTGCTTTTTTGATCACTCTGACTGCAGAAAAAGAGGGTATATCCTCATCGTTTAGGGAAATGGCATCTATTTCATGTGTGAAATGATGCAGGGAAATAGAAATCTTGCCAATCCCATCCTTGGGGATCTGTTGGTAAACAACCGCTTCTTTACCTATAGCATCTTCAAGGGAAAACACAGTTCCCGAGCTATGTAATTTTCTGGTCATTTTGAAAAGGAAGCCGTTTACCAAGACTGCAACAGTCCCAGCAGCTATTGCAACTGCCAGAGTTACACTTCCTGGCAGGTGAAATTGGTTTTGGCATGTGAGCGATGTCCAGCCAAACATCATTAAAAACCCGGAAATAGCCTGTTTGGAGAGCCAATTTACTCTGACTGCATCAAGCTCCCCTGCTTCCAAGTGGTCATAGTCTGCCCCTCCAAACAAGCTCATCAGGAATAGAATAATGAATATCCCAGATCCCGAGAGCGCACAAAACCAATAGAGGGAATCCTGATTAAGCAAATCTCTGAATGTGTGTAAATTTTCTAACATAAATTTCTCATCAGGTTATTCATTCTCGTTTAGGTACAGTCTTTTGCCAATGCGCAGGCCCACTCCGATCCCCATGCGAAGTGGGCAAGCAAAAAATCACTCATCGATCATCCAATCTTCTGCCAGCACGTCTTCCATTGAAAATGAGCAAAAATCAGAGATACCATCGATTTTGCTCAACCAGTAAGTGCTGAAGATTTCTTTTCGATTTTTGCCTGCAATGGTTCAGAAATTTTATCATTTGATTGCCTCCGATAACGAAAAGCTTTATTATCAATCAAAAATCTTTGCAATTATTGACGAACAAAGGATAATATAAAGGCTATTATTTTTTCAACAGAATTCGACATTTGTTCTAACAGTTCAGGTACCCCCTCCTTCGTCGGGGGTACCTGAACTGTTAGAAATGCGGAAAATTTAAGAAACCACGCTCGAATCAAGTGCGGCCTTTTCAAATTCCTTAATGGTTTCAAGGAAATGTTGTTCTACTAGAGAAGGAGCTTCGAGTGCCTGCTGTTGGTATTTCGAATATTCAATTCTGGCTTTATCAAGAGCCTGTTCATGGCTTATTTTTCCAGCATGAGAAAGAATATCCCTGGAGGCCATCCGTAAAAAATCATCCAGTTTGGTAATCCAGTCCTTCGATGATCACATCCAAATTGTAGTGTATCGCCTGATAATTTTTGCCATCTGCGACAGTATGCCGGAATTTCCGGCATACTGAATTTTCTTCTAACTCTTCCTCTGTAAATATGTTTTGTGTATACAGGTGCGTTTGAAGTAGCACCGGTATAAATGGGTTGGGATCACCTGGCCGGCGTTTAGCCTCAAGAACTACCTTAGGGCTTTTCGCTTTTTACGGGTTATAGGCGAAATCCATTTGCGACATTATATTTTTAATTGCATGTTGTATAAATTCGCATAGGTCCTATTCAATGCGATTAACTGTTCATGCGTGCCTTGTTCATTTATCCCGTCATCAGTGAGTACAATAATTCTTTGTGCACTTCTGACAGTCGATAAACGATGGGCAATCACAAGGGTTGTGCGGCCCTGAATTAACTTTTCCAATGCATTTTGTATTGCCCTTTCACTTTCATTATCCAAAGCACTCGTCGCCTCATCAAAAATGAGAATAGGTGGATCTTTTAGAAAGACGCGGGCGATACTCAGCCGTTGCTTTTGTCCACCGGATAATTTAACGCCCCGTTGTCCAATCTGTGTTTGATAGCCATGAGGTAGCGCCATACAGAAATCATGGGCATTTGCCTTTTTTGCTGCTATGATGATCTCTTCTTGTGTCGCATTGGGTTTGCCATAGCGAATATTCTCTAATACCGTTCCGGCAAATAGATAAACATCTTGCTGGACAACACCTACAGCCTTTCTTAGGGAGCACAGGGTGATTTCTCTAATGTTTTTGCCATCGATCAGAATTGTTCCTTTGGTCACTTCGTAAAATCTTGGGATTAAAGAACATAAAGTGGTTTTACCCACCCCTGAAACCCCTACCAAGGCCACATACTCTCCAGCTTCAATATTTAGAGAGATATTCTTCAAAACATGGGTCAAGCCTTCTTTGTATTTAAAACTGACATTTTTAAATTCTATATTTCCTAAGGTCTGTGTCAATTCAATGGCATCCGCTGCGTCTTTGATGTCCGGCTCTATCTCCAACACCTCCATAAATCGCTCAAAACCAGTCATTCCCTCTTGATACAGCCTAGCGAAATTACCCAACTTCTGAATCGGTTCAATAATAATTCCAATATACAATATAAATGTAAGCAAATCGGCTAAATCTAAAGATGCTTTCACAATGGCCACTGCTCCAAACACGACAACTGCGATCGTCATGAGTTGCGTAAGCGTCATCAAACCATCATAAAAATAGGCTTCACTTTTGTAACCTGCTTTTCTGCTATCGACAAAACGGTTATTTTCATGGGCAAATTTCTTTATTTCAATCTTCTCGTTCGTAAATGACTGCACGACTCTAATGCCTGACAAGGTATCTTCCACTGCAGCATTAATATCGCCGATCCTGTCATTACTTGTTCTGAGCGCCCTTCGCATCCTCTTGCTAGAATAAAATCCATACACCCCCATGATCGGGACAAAGAGGATGACGATGAGACCTAAGCTCACATTGATGTTAAGTAAGATGATGCTCGCCCCGATAAAGCTTAGTGAGGAAATGAGAATATCTTCGGGGCCATGATGATATAATTCGGCAAGATCAAATGAATCGTTTGAGATGCGTGTCATGAGCTGGCCGGTTCTGTGTTCATCATAAAAATTGAATGAGAGTTTTTGGTAGTGTTCAAATAACTCACTGCGCATATCTCCTTCCATCCGAGCTCCCATTGTATGTCCCTGATAATCGATGAATGCATGGCAGGCGGTCCAGAGAATAACCAGGCCAAGCATCAGAGCGCCCACAGCATAAATTTGACCAAGTGCATGAGGCGTACCGGGAGAGAGTAAATTTTGAGTGATGTACCTTATGCACAATGGGAGTGCCAATGTAATTGCCGCTGCGGCAAATGCACAAGCCATGTCCACATAAAACATTCCCAAATAGGGTTTGTAATATGATAAAAATTTCTTCATTCGCACATTCACAGAACATCTCCTCGAACTGGTTTCGGATTGGTTGACTTCAGAAATAGAATTATAGGTTATCTTCGTTTTTTTTACTGATCGTTTGAGAAACTAAAGAATCGTCTTCAGCGATTGGAGATAGGTGAAGTGTATTATTTATCAGATCGATGCAAATCATCTGTGTCTCTAAAAAATCTACTCCCAAGATGGCTTCAGCTCCAAAAGGTAGGCGTGTCTTGTAGAATGTGCAAGGTCCTACATCACGTCCGCCAATCCTAAGTGTAGTAGGGGGCAGGGGATTGTCGAAGTCTACACTACCAAACTCAGATTTCTCGTCTGTAGAGGGGTTCTGAATAAGATTTAGTGTACATCCTGTATCGAGTATGCATTTTACTTTCCGATTGTCTATGTCCGCTTCGAACTCTATAAATTGTTTGTCTGAGAGAAAATTCGTTGAGATAAATTGCTCGAGCGGATATCCCTTCTCCTTTAGTGTTTGCAGGCTATCACAGCAGATAGCGATGCCCCTGTGAAGGTCGATGAGGATGACTGTTCCTAGAAACGCCTCCCAACCGATGCGTGCTGTAACATCTGAGACTTCAAGATCCTTATTAGTTCTTAAGATGGTATCGCGTTCATATTCAAGATTATCTTCCTTTGCGGGAAAGTTCACTAAGGCCAGATCCCCGATATTAAGCCTTGGTATGGTAAATACCCGACTTTCATATTTTTTTCCCTTGATGCTTGCAAAGAGGACTGTTCCCTCATCGGATTTATGCGTTAGTTGCTCTAGCAGAGACTTAGGGAGACTGAACACTCCGCTATATCCCAAATCCAACCGTGCCAGAAATGGGACACCTTCAATTTCTGCCTTTAAACAAGGGATGCGAGCATTAGACTCTGTGAGATTAAGTGAGTAGAATGAGTGAGCCGGCAAAGCGGGATGGATTTTTTCATGGCTGGGCATCCATAATCTATAAACCCAGCCAGTAGCTAACACGAACAAACAGGTGATTATTCCGATAATCAGGGGTTTCTTCAATTCTTCTTTTCCTTTTTCTTGCCTGCTTCTACCTGACATTGACATCCGTCGTCTTCTTTTTCCCTAGAGACTTTTCCTTTAACATAGTTGCCATTTTTATCTTTTACCTGCCCTTCGACATAGACAGAGGATTTGCCGTGATCCTTACCCCCTAATTTGAAATCAATCCCCCCTCTGATCTCGTATTCTGATGAATCATTGCTCTTAATAATGAGTATCTTGCAAGTGGAGTGCTGTGAACGACATGTGCTATAAAGTAAGCGAGATGGAGGTATATCATCTTGGAGATTTTTCAGTACGATGCCTTGGATGTAGATAAGATCGGCATCGGCAGCCTCCATGGCAGATTTCAACTCATTAGAAGTAATCGTGTTAGTCCATTCCTGTAAAGTTAGCGCAACGAATGATTCATGCTCGTAGTTGCGGCCAGAAGAGAATAATAATAAACTTTGAATTAAAACATCACTGTCGGGATCTCTGTCTGATGCATCAGCTAGAGCAGCATAGCATTCATCGAGTGTTTGTAGAATGACGGAGGCTTGTTCCGGATACAAACAGTTAAGCGTATAAATAATCTTTAAACTCTCTTCAAGCTCATAGAAAGCGTCGTGAGAAGTCTGTTCATCAGCATCTATGAGTTGCCGTACGGTATCTTCAACATACGATAGCATTTCAGGCAGGCTCAATGTTTCTGAATCAACAGTGATGTAATCTTTGACTTGTGCTTGGTTTGCAAGGAGAAAACTGGAGCACATAAGAACGATTGTTCCAATAACGCATAATGATTTCATAGCAAGACCTCCTGGTTGGTTATAAAAAAAATACCATTATATGGTTGCTATTTTTGATGTCCACTAAATGGTAGCAAGATCAATGGAATGCGCTGGTTAGGAATGTGGGGCAAGCAGGACTTGAACCTACGACCAACTGCGCCGAAAGACGAAAAAGTTTCTATACCGTGGAGTTATTTGGAAGTTGCGATTGGCATAAAGTATCGCTGAAACTGGATTTATACCCCGATCGGCCATAAACTTGGAATTTGGGCCACACAGAAGCCCCGGGGCTTCTGTGTGGCCCAAATTCCAAGTTTATGGCCGATCGGGGTA
>CAJCHM010000082.1 GCA_903970255.1 Acidobacteriota bacterium | reverse complement strand
GACTCCATCGCCGATTGGAAACGGGTGAAAACAGCCCGTACTGTTCCGGGCAGGACTCTAGATACCACAAGCGCAAACCCTTGCGTGGTCACTCAGAGAGCGAAACAAAATAAACACGTTTAAACACGTTTTTAGGAACAGAGGCCCATTACTCAGATTTTAATCTGAACTCGATGTTCCACTTTTTTCCGCCTAATAGAGCGGCTGCGGCTTCCATAAATCGATCTTCCTCCTCACACATAGACGGAGTCTATGGGCTTCGTCGATCAGATCGATTTCCGTTCGCCTCGCTCGCTCTATGAGGCGGAAAAAAGTGGAACATCGAGTCTGAAGACACAACATAACCGCTTTGTCCGTGTTGCTCGCAGATCTCCCGCCATTTCTTGATCATTCTTGTAGCAAGGGGCGCTGCTTCTTTACCCCCCGTCTTGCTAAAGCGCAGATAAACGATCACGACAATTTCTGGGTTATCCCACGTTTGTGGAGACTCTGAAGAGAATGCAACGCCTCCAAACCAGATGTGATTTTGGATTTTGGCCTCCGATTCAGAATCGATCGATTGTTTGTAGAGAATCTCAGCGGTTCCCGTTTTACCGATGAGCCGATGCTTCATTTCCTGAAATTCACCCATCCATGTAGGGTTGTTCAGAAGTGCGCGGATCGTGTGAGGGCGAGCGTTACCTCTAGGTCCTATGATAACCCGGCGCATCCCCTCAATGAGAGTGTCGCGAACGGTGTCTGGCATAGGTAATCTGCGCCTAACTTCTGTAGCATTGTACCAAATATAAGGATTGGTATCGTCAGAGAGTGTCGATGTAAAAAGAGGAAAATGGATGCCGATCGATGCCAAGCTCTCTTTAAATTTGAAAGCGGTATTTAAGTTCGGTTCTTGCTCTTTTTCGCAACTAAATGGATCTTCGTATTCTCTAAGAGATTCTTTCCCTGCGATGACTTGAACGACCTTTGGTTTGAGGATTTCTCCCTTGTTGGCAATGGCTCCGAGCATGACAGCAGTTTGAAGAGGAGTCACAATGAGGGAGTGCTGTCCAATGGCAAAAGCATACAGGCCTGTTCTATTGTAGCTGATATCATCTGGCAGGCTTCCTGCAATTTCTCCGGGTAATTCGATCCCTGTTTTTTCTCCAAATCCAAATGCGCGGGATGCATGGATGAGATTTAGGGGATCTTGCATGCAATCGACAGTGAGAATAGAAAAATAGATATTGCTGGATTGCTCGATTGCCCCCAAGATATCGATTTTTCCGATATTAGGGTGGCTACTGCGAGTGAGATTTCCCCCTTTATAGAGGCGTTTGATCGGTTTGCCATCGACGGTATACCCCATCACTTGTTCGATGCTCCGATTTTTGGGATGCCATTGCAAATTATCCACAAGTGTCAGAGGGTTGATCTCTTCACTATTTTTTTGGATTTCTTTGAGAGTTTGACAGCGTTCTAAGAGTGCTTGGTAGGCAACTACGAGTTTAAATAGAGAGCCCTGGGGAGTTGTTTGGCGAAATGCTTGGGATCTGCCATATCCATATCCAGCAATAGGGTAAAATGCAGCAGCCAGATGTTTTTCTAGTTGGACCCCTTTTAAATTACGCAAAGAGCGGTATCTTCCATAGAGTGGCCTTTGGAGCTCATGAAAAGAGCGGAAGGTTTTAAGAAATTTTCTCTGTAGATGATCACTCAGATGACCAATTGCCCCTTTCAATTTTTCCGCATGTTTTTTGACTTCGGGATTATTTTCTCTAAGCGTTGCTATCTGTTTTGCATAATCGGAGGATGTCTCCATAATGAATGCATGTAAAAGAAATTCCCTATTCTTCTCCCAAAAGGCTTGAAACATCTGTTTTTCGATTTGCTCAAGATAGTCGGTGTAGGGCTTGGCGTATCTTTTTTTCTCTTTTTCTTCTTTTCTTTTCTCTTTGAGATATTCTTTGAACCCGGCCTCTCTATATTTTTGAAATTCCCCCTCGTGGAACCACTTTTTTGCGTGGGATTGTAAAAAACCCATGATCGTTGAGGCAGATTGATTGAGGAGTCGGTAATTGCTTAAAGAAAGGGATCCTACCGAGGCAATCAGTTCCTCTGAAAAGGAGGCCCCGTCTACAATCATATGGCACAAATCGATCAATAGAAGCTTGTCGTCATTGTATTTGATCTGCTCTAAAATGGGATCGATTTTTTTTCTAATTAAAGCTGTCTCAAGACCCTTTTGTTCTAAGTGTTGTTGGGCCCCTTTTTTCTCTTCGCTATCCACTGCAATTTTTGTAGGACGATGCGTTTGATCTGAGTAAAGGGTATTGATAAGAGTGCTCATCTTGCTCTGCCCAGAGAGTTGAAGAAGTTTTTCCAGCTCGTTCTGTAAGTTCAAGGCAAGCTGTACGCTTGAAATTGTTTGTACTGCAGCATAGATCCGGGTTTGCGGTGAGAGTACCGTTTCAAAATACCTAGGAAGTGTGAGATCGAGGGATTGTGTATACATCTCATTGTTGCTTTCGTTATACCTTTCTCTTTCAAGCGGCCTTTTGCCGTCCCATATTTCACCGATATAGGCTTCATTTTCTAACCACTTGATCACAGAAGCTCCTTTACTTGCCTTAATCTCTGGAGTTCCAGAAGAGACAAAGTCGTTTGGGTCCAAGCGCGGGTAAGAGGCCAGAGCCAACACCTGTCCGGTTTTTGGCTCAAGAGCGACAATGGCCCCGCCTTTGATCCAGGGGGTACTCAAATCTGCTTCACCATCTAGATCCACTGTTTGCCGGACATCTTCGTTTTGAGCCAGTAATTGCTCAGCAAATTCTTGTAACTGAGCAGAAATGGACAATATGAGGCGCTGTCCAGAGATTTTTTTGCGACTTCCTGGAAGCTCTCTTAGGAAATTCCCCTTAGTATCGACCTCGTATGTTTTTTTACCGGTGTAGCCTCGGAGCTCAGAGTCAAACGCTCCCTCTATCCCCGCCTTGCCAACAAGATCATTCACTGTATACGCTTTTTCTTGCAGAGCTCTCAAATGCTCGCGCACCTCAAGAGGATTCTGATACCCTTTGGGAAGGACTGCAGGCTGATTAGCCTCTCGCTGGGCAAGATATCCCTGAAGAGAACTCAGCTCTGTAGCAATCGTATAGTATTCTTTAGAGCTGATCGCTCCCATGTACCCAATCACATCAGATCCCACTTTTCCAAGCGGGTAATAGCGTTTTGAACCTTTTTCAGTGCAAATGCCTACCCAATCTTTTTCTAGCAGTTTGAGGCGGTAGTATTCAGCCTCAGAAAGATCCTCTTTTAAAACAAATGGGGTATGGGGAAATAAAGAGGCTTTACCATGAATCGTATCTTCAATTGCTTGAGGATCTAACCGAAGTTCTTTAGCAAGCAGGTCAGAGAGTTTTTTAATATATGTTGAGCGGGCAGGGGTACGCACTCTCTTGCCTTCTGCGTTAGTTTCCCATTTGCTAGAGGGGATTTGCCGAATATCTGCATAACAAATAGCAGCGTTATATTGAATTTTGTTGAGTGCGAGGGGAATATTAAAACGATCTCGAATGGTAGCTCTTTCTACTTTTTCAATCACAGTGCGCCGTTTGGGTTTACGCGCTTTTTCCACTAGCGTATCGTGTTGAATGATCGATAAATACCATACCCTGACCAAAATTAAAAGAAGTCCTAATATGATGACATTGAGAACTTTGTTAGTTTTCTCTGGGATATGATGATCCATGGGGGAGTACTCTAATCGTAAGAACCTATGCGGGTATTTATAGTGATTTTACTGAATGTGTGCCAGTCTGGACTTTAGCCATTGGAGCGGGGTGCTTTTCCCAGATAGCATCCCCGAGGCAGCGGGAATTTTGTAATGGTGGCATATTCAAGCCTACCATTACAAAATTCCCGCTGCCTGCGGGCGCTATCTAGAAAAATCGCCCCGCTCCAATGGCTAAAGTCCAGCCAGTAAAAATTTTCCTAATTAATGCCTTTTAATGTGATAATTAACAATGATTTATTAATTGCTTGTGTATATCAGTATCTCATGCTATTATTCTTGCGTTATTTATTACTAACTTTTAATGAGTATTTTTTTATGTCTTTTCCTGGAATTCCTTCAACTAGCTCTACCAACATAAGCGCCTCTACAGCGCAGGGTACAAGCTCTTCAAATCCTCCTTCAAGCAGCGGTCTTTCGTCTGTAGGAAGCTCGATTTCTTCAGAAACATGTCGTGATTTTTTCTCATGCATTCTCTCCTCATTCAAAGCTGCTGGGAAATTTTTTAGTGATACGTTCTCCAAAATCGCATGGTTTGTACACGCAATAATTAGGGCTCGGGAAGATGCGGCAACAGTTGCATTTATTAAGGAAAAATTGGGTTCACTAGACTTTGATGCCAATGCACTTCATGAAGCAAAGGAACAATTTGCTCATATTTTCCATCCAAAGCTCAAACTTGAGCTCATAAAATTAATGCTGACCTACGAAGTGGTTCTGGAATGCAATCCTCCACGATATCTTAGAGTTTCTCCCGAAACAGCCACAGCATTTTATGCTCTTCTAGATGTCAACACTCAACGCTGTATTGAAGAACACATCTTTATTGCAAATGGTAAAAATGATAACGGTGAAGGAACTAATTTTGGAAGAAATGTCATCAATAGAAATATCAAATCAGAACTTGTCATAAAAGCGATAGAGAGCTGCCTTTTTACTGAAGACTGGTAGCCTTCATCTTTTCTGGAAAATAGCCGAAGCTGGCTATTTTCCAGAAATCTGATAGAATCTTCACTTGTTATAAATCTCCCCTTGGAAAAAAAAGGCCAGTTTGTTAAAAAGAGTCTCTGTTTTTTAACGCGCCTGTAGTTCAATGGTAGAACCGTAGCCTTCCAAGCTACTTGTGTCAGTTCGATTCTGATCAGGCGCTTCTTTCACATGAGGGGTGTTGCAAACTTCTCTATTTACAAACCCAGGGTTCTCGGAAGTCGAATTTCGGGCAATTCCTGATATTTTAACCCAAGACCGAAATCTTCTCGCACTCTAGCAGCGTTGCTGCGATGAGCTAAAAAGAGGGGATGCCGTCGTCAACATATAAGGGACAAGGCTTGGCAAAGGCAAAAACAGACGTTACAATTAAAGAATTACTTGAAAGCGGTGCGCATTTTGGCCACCAAAGACACCGTTGGAATCCGAAGATGAAGCGATTCATCTTTGAGGAGCGCAATGGCATTTACATCATCGACCTAGCTAAGACAATGCAACAGATCCGCAATGCGATCGATATTGTTAAAGAAATGGTTACAAAGCGCAAATCGATCCTTTTTGTCGGAACAAAAAAACAAGCAAAAAGTGTTGTTAGAGAGTGTGCCGAAGAGAGTGGAGAATTTTACGTTTCTGAGCGCTGGCTCGGCGGTACTTTAACCAACTTAAAGACCATCAGAGACTCTGTCAAAACACTTGAGCGAATCGAAAAGAAGATCACCACAGGCGGCGATGGCTTGACTAAGAAAGAGCTTTCTGTTTTAGGAAAAGATCAGACTAAGCTCGATCGCAACCTCTCCGGTATCCGCGCGATGAGAAAGCCTCCTGGCCTTTTAATTATTGTTGACCCAAGCAAAGAGCACATTGCTGTCGCAGAGGCTAGAAAGCTGGGTATTCCAGTGATGGCGCTTGTTGACACGAATTGCGATCCAGATCCTATCGATTACGTGATTGCATGTAACGACGATGCCCTCAAGAGCATCAAGCTGATTCTTCAAGCTCTTATGCAGGCAATCATTGACCGCAAGAACGACCTCAATGTCGGTTTTGCAAAAGGAGATGAGAAAGAGACTGCACCGGAAGAAGAGTCTGAGCAAGAAGATGAAGATGAGAGCAAAGGAGCAAAACGATGAGTCAAAAAGTTACAGCCGAAATGGTGAAGGAACTGCGCGACCGTACAGGGGTTAGCATGGGCAAATGCAAAGAGGCTCTAGACAAAGCCTCTGGCGATATGAACGAGGCCATCGACATCCTACGCAAGGCGGGGATGGCATCTGCTGTTAAGAAGGAAGGGAGAGAGACAAATGAAGGTCTTATCGGTGCTGCAGAAGGTGCACATGCTGTTGCGCTAGTTGAGGTCAATGCTGAGACAGACTTTGTGACTCAAAACGAAAAGTTCAAGCAATTCCTAAAAGACGTCGCTCAGCAAGCAGCAGATAGTAAGCCTGCAACTTTGGACGCTCTTTTGGCGATGCCCTACAGCAAAGATCCTTCCCTCACAGTCGATCAATACCGCGCCCTTGTCATGCAGAGTCTAGGGGAAAATATCCAGATTAAGCGGATATCGATCCTCCCTAAGGGGCAAGACCTATCTATCGGCCTTTACTCTCATATGGGTGGTAAAATTGTCGTTGCTACTATTTTGACAGGCGGATCTGGCAATGAAGCACTTGCAAGAGATATCTCGATGCATGTTGCTGCTGAATCGCCAGAATACCTGCGCGCAGAAGATGTTCCAGCTCATATTCGCGCTAAGGAAGAAGAGATCGCCCGCAGTCAAGTACAAGGCAAGCCAGCAAATATCATCGACAAGATCATTGAAGGAAAAGTCAAAGCTTTTTGCGACGAGGTCTGTTTAGTCTGCCAAAAATATGTCAAAGATAATACGATGACGATAGCGCAGCTTCTTGAAAAAGAGAGTAAGCGTTTGAATAAGCAGATTGATATCCAAGCGTTTCATCGCTGGAAAATCGGAGGATAGCCTTTTGTGTCGCCCTTGTTAAAACCTGCCTATAAAAGGGTACTTCTGAAACTTTCAGGAGAAGCTCTCATGGGTGAACAAAAATTTGGAGTTGAGCATCACGCTTGTCAGCAGATCGCTCATTCGATCAAAGAGGTTTTTACCCTTGGCATACAATTGGGTATCGTGGTCGGCGGCGGTAATATTTTCCGCGGCAATCAGGCAAAAATTTTCGGGTTTGACCGAACCCCTGCCGACCACATTGGAATGCTGGCAACGACCATCAATGGTCTTGTTCTGCAGCAGACACTTGCAAGCATCGGCATTGACAGCCGTGTGATGAGTGCTCTGAATACAGATTCTATTGTTGAACCCTACCACTGGGGGCATGCGCTCCACTCCCTGCAAAAAGGGATGATCGTCATTTTTGTAGGTGGAACGGGCAATCCCTATTTCACTACCGATTCCGCAGCAGCCCTTCGCGCAAGCGAAATCCAGGCAGATGTACTGCTTAAAGCGACAAAGGTGGATGGAATCTTTAGTGAAGATCCCAAAATTAATCCCAAGGCAGAAAAATTCGAGCGGCTCACCTATTCAGAGGTTCTTGCAAAAAAATTGAATGTCATGGATGCAACAGCCATAGCTCTCTGCCGAGAGAACGATATACCGATCTGTGTTTTTAATTTATTTGAACAAGGTGCGATGCTGAAAGCTGTCTGCGGACAGCAAACAGGATCGCTTGTGATGGGAGGCTAACATGAGTAGCGTGACACAGCAAACAAAAGAAAAGATGCAAGCAGCTCTCGATCATTTTAAAACTGAGCTGAAAAATTTACGGACAAACCGCGCAAATCCTGGAATGCTCGATGGCGTCACTGTTGAGGTCTACGGTACGCAGATGCGTATTAAAGAACTTGCCAACGTCACAGCACCTGAGGCAAGACAGCTTCTCATTAGCCCTTTTGATCCGCAGACAGCAGGAGCTATTGCCAAAGGGATCGAGAAAGCCAATTTAAACCTACAGCCCATGATCGAAGGGCAGGTGATCCGCATCAATGTTCCCCCCATGGATGAATCGGTTCGCAAGCAAATTGTGAAGCAAGGCAAGCAAAAAGCAGAGGATGCCAAAATTGTGGTCCGTGATATCCGCCGCAAAAACAACGAGCTTGCCCGCAAGCAGAAAGCGGATGGAATAACCACCGAAGATGTCATGAAAAAAGAAGAAAAAGCGATCCAAGAGCTGACCGACAAGTTCTGCAAGGAGATCGACGATCTATTTTCCGCCCGAGAAAAAGAGATCATGACGGTTTAATGCTTGAAAAAAATCAAGGGAAGCGCCTATAATCAACGCTTCTTGTTTATAAATGGCCCCATCGTCTAGTCTGGCCTAGGACACCAGATTTTCATTCTGATAACAGGGGTTCGAATCCCCTTGGGGTCATATACGTAAGTGTTCAAAGGAGCAGCCCGAGAGCACTTACACTTTCCGAGACTTTAGCTCAGTTGGTAGAGCATCTCACTTTTAATGAGAGGGTCGATGGTTCGAGTCCATCAAGTCTCAATTCTTAACCTGTTCTATCTAGCATCCTTAAACGCTATTGAGTAAAAATAAACATTCTGTTAAAAAAATATTTTTGCTAAATGGTGCAATAACGGTGCAATGAAGAATAATCTTAACCAGCAGTCTATTCAACCTCATCACGCAAAATTATGAGGTTTTATGGCGTCTATTTACAAACGCAAAGATAAAGAAGGCAAGTCAAGTGGTTGGCGTGCAGTTGTGCGCATTAAGGGTTACCCTACCGTCTGCGATACTTTTGAACGTAAACAAGAAGCTGATGATTGGGCACAGGACGCTGAGCGGAAGATCAAGCTAGGACAGTATAATTTTACAGCCAATAAGCAGCAGTATACTTATGCTGAGCTCATTGAACGCCTTCATTTAGATAACGTTCTTCAACGCCATCGATCCTTTAAAAACATTCGTTCACAGTTCCAATATTGGAAGGAGAGGCTTGGGTCTTATGCTCTTGCTCACATTAATTCCGAACTTCTTGCTAAGGAACGCAACTACCTAATTGATTTACCCACTAAACAGGGCAAGAAAAGAACTCCCGGCACAATCAATAGGTACATGGCCGTGCTGTCATCAACGCTAAGTTATGCCACAAAAAGGCTGCGCTGGATGCATGAGAACCCATGTACAAACCTGTTGAGGGTTGAAGACAATGCAGGGCGTGATCGCATCTTAAACGCTGAAGAGATTGCCAGGCTTCTAGCTGCATGCAAACAAAGTAAATCTCCCTACCTCTATTGCATTGTACTGACAGCCTTAACGACAGGTGCTCGTCGCGGAGAAATTTTAGGATTGGAATGGCGTCACCTGGATCTTGAAAAACGCATTGCAAACCTAAAGGAAACAAAGAATGGAAGGCCGCGGAGTGTCGCTCTTGCTGACCCCGTCATCGAGGAGCTCAAAAAAATATATGCCATGCGGCAGCTGAATAAGCCTTTAGTATTTGCTAGTCGCACTGCATTTGGTCGTGTTGACATCAAGAAGGCTTGGGCAGAAGCAATTCGTCGCGGAGGGATTTCTGATTATCATTTTCATGACTTGAGGCACCAGTTTTGCACATTTGTTGCAGGGATGGGAGCCTCTAATCTGGAGTTGGCCACTGCCATGGGCCATCGCACCTTACAAATGTTGGTCAAGTACACCCATTTAGATACTAATATTACAGAAAAATTCAGCAAAAATATCTCGGAACGTATACTTAGCTCCTCCTTGTCTGAGGTTTAAGTTATTGATATTGATGGTGTTATTAAATGTGTTCAAAATTAGTACTAGTTTGTGGTACTATATAAATATATAGGGATCGAGAAATGAGCAAAAAGCATAAGCAGACCCTCGAAGCGATTTATAAAATTCCAACTCAATCGAATGTGGTATGGAAAGATTGTGAAAAATTACTCATATCCCTAGGGGCTGAGGTGTCCGAGGGTGCAGGATCGCGGGTTCGCTTCGTCCTCAATGGGGTAAAAGCCAACTTTCATCGTCCTCATCCACAAAAAGAAACGGATAAGGGAGCCTTGGTTTCTTTGAGAAAGTTTTTAGAAAACGCGGGCGTAATGCCCCAGGAGAAGAAAAAATGATGAAATACAAAGGGTATATTGGCCATGTCGAATACGACGATGAAGCCAAGATTTTCCATGGTGAAGTTGTCGGACTTAGGGATATCATCACCTTCCAAGGAAAAAGCGTTGAGGAGCTTGAACAGGCATTCAAAGACTCAATCGATGATTACCTCAATTGGTGTAAGGAAAGAGGGGAAAGGCCTGAGAAAACATTTTCAGGAACCTTCAACCTTAGAATTCCTCCCGAGCTTCATGCCAAGCTTGCTTTTCAGGCAAAAACAATGGACATGAGCCTGAACACCTATGTTACCGAAAAGCTTCGCATTGTCGCTGAATAAACCTCTTTAAAAGCAGGGGAATTTGTGGGGAAAAAGAAAGCTGAAACTAGGGCAGAGTTTGCGAAGCGATTTGCAGATGCGGTGATGCCATCAGAAGAAAACAGTTTTAAGGGGTATTTTCATAAGGAAATTTTGACGCCTGATCAGTTCGCCTCTTTGATGGCGGGTCTTGACCCGCAGTGTTATAAAAAAGGTCGATCTCTTGAACTTTCCTCAAAGGAATATGATAAGCGCGCACGGTATGCAACGAGCATTCTTAACCGATTTCTAGGTGACGTAGATAAAGGAGTATGGCAAAAGCGATACCTTGGAGCAACGGAGAAAGAGATCTATGCGAGCACCTGGAGGTATATCTGGTGGATAGCGCAACGAGGGATCATTCCAGATAAACTTTTCTTAAATCAGTTGCCGCTAACTCTATTGGAACTCTACTTAGAGTTTCAGCCAAAGGATTCTGCTCTTATAAATGCTCCCAAGCACACTCGAGAACATCATGAGGCTCTCTATCTATCACACGCTCGGGAACTTATTAAGGAAGCGGGGCGCCCATTACCTCCAACTAAAATCTATAAGCACCCTCATATGCAAAATGTACAAGGGTACATCCGTCGTGAGCTTCGCGGAAAGTATAAAAAAAGAACTTTTGTTGAATCATGGTTGCCAAAGTTGTTCAAACGTTCTCGAGGCCAGCCTAAAAAAGGTTAAAATTGCACCATTTAGATTCCAAAGAAATACAGTGACAATATCTATTTTCACTTTTTTTAATTTTTTCATTTCTCTATAGAACATCCACATCTCTACCCTAAAACAACCCCAAAAGAAATACAGTCTCACTCTTTTCCAAAAAACCCGTAGTAGAATTCAGCCATATTCAAATTAATCGGGCACAACCCGGGAGTGGAAATGGAAAGTTATACATATTGGTCACCTCAACAAATAGTAACTAGCGGCAAATACCCATTTTCTATGGGTCAGATGCGTCATCTATTACTTTATCGTCTAAAGTGGTTGGCGTAGGCTGGACAAGTTTTGGAGAGGATTAAGTAAAACTATTTACCTCGTTGACTTTCCCTTGTTGCTCACTGAGCAGCACTGGGACTGCTTCAGTCTAAAACATACCTTTATTTTCCCACAACCTTTTTTTCTTTAC
>CAJCHM010000081.1 GCA_903970255.1 Acidobacteriota bacterium | reverse complement strand
GACTCCATCGCCGATTGGAAACGGGTGAAAACAGCCCGTACTGTTCCGGGCAGGACTCTAGATACCACAAGCGCAAACCCTTGCGTGGTCACTCAGAGAGCGAAACAAAATAAACACGTTTAAACACGTTTTTAGGAACAGTAGTTCTAATCCTTTTTTGGTGCTGTAGCTTGATTGGACAATCTTATGCCATTGGAAAACGACATGAGAAAACTCGCCATGGCCTCAATATAATTTTCCTTCATGAATTGAGCATAGGATTTATTAAGACAGAGCAGGGTTTGGAGTGTCAAGTAGACAATCGCTATCTGCCATCCACCATAAAAAAGTAAAGCGAGGAAAAGGGTATTCTTAATGATATCTACTAAGTTTCCTAATGCTTTTTTATAGTCTTTTTTACTGATGTTATTTATCAATTGAATTGTACTTTTGATCAGAGAGTGGCCCATTGCGATCACTATTCCAATAGAGGAACCTAAAATGATACTTACTAATCCAATGACTGCAATGATAGTTTTGAGCAATGGATAGAGGATCTTTTTAATGTCGCCAGAGAGACCTTTAGCATACAGTTCACTCCCATTGGTCCAAGTGCCCCACGCAGAGCTGGCAAGAGAGATCGGAAACTTTAAAGGCTTACACATTTTGAGGAAGGGAATAGCAGCTTTAGCTACTCGCTTGGCAATATCTATCCAGTATGCTCTATCAGGATTCTGATTTGTCCCTAGGAGATTGGAATACCAGGGATAATTATAGAAAGGATCACTTTTTGCACCTAACTGTATCACAGTTGACATCAAACCCTCTAGCGCTTTATCTATTTAACTTAATTAAATAGAACTGTTAATAAATATTGAATCCAAAATCATAGGCAATGTCACGATAAAAGTAAACGATATAAATCTGCTAAAAACTGCTATTATGTATATTTATTTTATTAAAAAATAAATCGATTGTTAATTACGAGCAGATGTATTAATAAGAATTTATTAAGAGATTTCCTGAATATCAAAAAAAATGGTTCATCCGACAAATGAGTACCTAAGGTTGAGTCGGTCACATAGGTAACACTTGGTTCACCAACATAGGTTACACTTTCTCTGCCCCTCTGTGCTCTCTCTTAAACCTAGAAACGGCAGTTGGAGAGGGCAAAGTGATGCAAGATTTTGCATCACTTTGCCCTCTCGAATTGCCGTTTCTAGTTTAAAATAAAAAATTAAACCACAGAAAGCACAGAGGGGGAGGGAATGAAATCATTTTATGGACTCATTTGTCGGATGAACCAAAAAAATTAAACTGGAGAGGGCAATTTCTTTGCAGCCATTTCTCTGCGGCTGCGGAACAAAATGTAAAAGTTGCTTCCTACAATCACTGCAGCGCCGATGATTGTAAACTTGTCAGGGACTTTTTCCCACCACAAAAAGTCGAACATGACAACCCAAAAAAAGGTGGAATAGTCCATGGTTGAAAGGGTCGACCCTTGAGCAAACCGAAGGGAATGGGCGATCGCATATTGTCCTGTTGCTGTAATCACTCCCACAATGGCAAAAAATCCCCAATCGTGCCAGGAAGGTGGCTGCCACTTGTTAATCAAAAACGGTAAAGTCACAAGAATCATTGCAATATTGGGATAAATGGCAATTGCCAGGCTATGCTCAGTTGCTGCAAGACGGCGCATGAGGATCTTGTTTAGGCTTCCTAAGAAAGTTCCGAATAAGACGACAATTGCTGCCACCTCGAATACACCAACTCCTGGCCGCAGAGCAATGATCACTCCTACCATTCCAATACCAACTGCCACCCATTTTTCTTTGGTAACTTTTTCTTTCAGAATGAGGGCGCTTAAAACGATCATGAAAAGGGAAGAGGTGTAACTCAATGTGTAAATCGTTGTAAGGGAAGCGACAGAAAATGCATACATGAACGAATAAGTGTAAGCCAGATTAACGCCAAGACGAGCTATATGGCCAGTGGGGCGGTTCGTCGAGAAAACTTGTTTGATCCCTCCCTGCATGAATACGGCCACTACTAGGGGAATCAGCCGAGTCAATGCTCTTAAAAAACTTGTTTGAAGAACGGAATAGGTTCCCATCAATTGTTTGATGAAAGCATCCGAAAGGACATAGAGAGCAAGTCCACCGAGCATGAGTAGGACGCCGAGAACGGCTCTATTTTGTAATGTTCGCGATCCTGAGATAGGCGTTGTCATTTTGAGCTCCCCAAAAAAATAAGGTCAATCGTAACGAAGTTGCAGGAAAAATTACAATGATTGTTTTTTTTTAATTTGAGTCGAGTTATAATCTCTCATTTTAAAATTTTTTGAGGGGTTTGTATGGGTACCGCAAGTGTTTTAATCCCCTCTAATGCGCAGAGCTTTTGGCCGCAGATGTTTTCTGGGCTTAACGATCGTAAAGATCTCTTTGTTGACAAGGTTGCCGCTCTAGCTTTTCAAATCGCCTCTTATCTTACCGATCCTGTTTGCAAGAGCCACGAATGGTATCGACGCATCTCGATTGTCGATCCCCTTCATCCCGATGCATGCGCTCTCTCAAATCTAGCAAGAAAGGTTTCCTTATTCTTAGGTATGCTAGCCTGCGCATCTCTTGCAGTTTTTACAACGATCCCTGGAATCGCATTGCGATTCTTTGCTTCCAAAATTCAGACAAATCCATTTATTTATGCACAAGGAGCAGCAAACGAAAAGCTATTGCCCCTTAATCGCTCCTTTTCTTTGCTTTCATGGAATATGTGCTGCACCGCAGCAGGTTATGCAATCAGCGATGGCGGGGTGATGCCATGGTCCTTTAGAATCGATAATATCGTAAAAAAAATCATAGAAAAAGATGGTGATGTCAATTGTCTATATGAGGCATTTGATCTCCATGCTGCTTTTTATATTTCTGAAAAATTGAAGCAAAGTGGGTATAAGCATATTTATTATAACATTGGCCCCAAAGCAATTGGCGTTTCCTCTGGAATCATGGTGGCAAGCAAATATGCCATTAAAAATCCCGAATTTATCCCATTTCCCATAGATACCTTGGTGGGAAGGACCAAGCACGCTGCAAAGGGCGTTTTTTCTTTTGATCTGAGCTCCCGAGGAGAAAATTTTGCCAGAGTGTATACGACCCATCTTCAACACTCAGAAGAGCCTCAGTTTCCAACGTTAGATGAGGTCGAGGGGAGAAAAAGACAAATGGAGATCATCGTAGAGAAGGTGAATGCTGTGCGCGATCGTTGCGTTGTTGTCACAGGAGACCTCAATTTGGATGACAAGGAGTTTAAAGCCTCGAGCTGGCATCACCGTTTCCAGAAGGGAGATTGTTTTGGGAGTACAGAAAAAACATGGGGCGGAGATGAATTCTGTGCTCGTATGGTGGGAAAACGGATCTCAGGAGCTCTCAACTTGGATCATACGATGGTGACAGGTGGCACTGCCCGGGCAATGAGCACCACATTGGTTCATACAGGTTTTGACCCCTTTCACTTTAAGAGGGGCGCCCTTTCTGATCACGCGGGATTATTCTCTGAGATTATATCGATTCTTGAAGTTGTTTCGGCATAAACTATTTGGTTCATCCGACAAATGAGTCCATAACATGATTTGTTTCCCTCCCTCTCTGTATCCTCTGTAGTTTAATTTTTTATTTTAACAGAGAGCACAGAGGGGGAGGGAAAGTGTAACCCATATGACCGACTCAACGTTAGGTACTCATTTGTCGGATGAACCAACTATTTTCTTGCCGCTAAGGATAGTACTACCCAATAGCTTCCAATCAACAGCAAATCGATCCCAATAAAAAGGCCAATGACCCATATGCCAGAAGCGGGCCATTCTCCCAAGATCAGAAACCCAAGCAAGACCGCTGTTAGACCACTAAATACTACCCACCCCCAATTATCAAAGCGAAAGCGCAGCGCTGAAACTAAGCGGAATGTTCCTCCAATGAGCAGAAGGGCTGCAATCAACAAACTGATGGTTGACGCGCTTTGCAAGGGTTTAAAGATGCAAAGAGCTCCTGCAATGATGTAGAGCAAACCTAAAAGCAGAGAAAGGGAAAATCCAGTCCATTTAGCTGAATAAGCCCCGTTAATGATCTGCAATATTCCTGCGCCCAGAAGCAAACAGCCTAATAAAATGACGGTGAACTCTGTTGCCCATTTGGCATAACCCACTGCAAGGGCTCCCAAAGCAATCAATAAAATTCCAATTGCCAGGAACCACTTCCAATATTTCTGAGCATCTGGAAGTTGATTAAAAAAGATAAAGAGCTCATTTTTTTTGCCAACCATGACACCTCCAACAGGAAAGTAGGTATTTATTATTTGATATTTAGCATTATTTTATTTAATGATCAATCTATTTTTTGAAAAATTAAAAAACATTCTTTTTAGCGTCTTTAAGGAACAGTGACGTGATAAAAGCAAGATGCTTAAAATATATTTTATATATTGAAAAAATTAAATATATCGTATATCATATATTTAATGTAGTATTAATGCGAAGCTTTAAAAATAAAGAATGATTATTACACATTTTGTATTTTAACGAATGATATTATAAAATAAAGGTATCTTATGAACTCAGTTTCTGCAAGTAAAAATTCAAATAAGTTTTCAGAATTAGATAAAAATGTAGACCATATGAATGAAATGCATCAATTAGATTGTTCAATAAATTCTGTTAATTTCAAGTTCGATGAAGAAGAGTCTTTTGTTTTGCATAAGACTTTATTAATTAGATCTATTGGAATAAAAGGGGATGAAATTCTTAAAAATTCAGGAGACCTTACTGAATTTGACAAGATGAAGCTTTACCGATTCTGTCAATTAATAATACATAAAACTGCTATTATGATTGCTAATGCGCATAATAAAAATGACATTGAATATTTAAATAGTTTTTTTACTAAAGAATATCAAGTAGATGTTGCGTCGGCAATTAATTATAAGATCAACGATGTAATGAATAGAATATTCATTAAATTAAAAGAAAAAGATTGCGCACCTGAATTTATAGAATTTGTAAAATCTACTTCAAGTCAGATTATAAAATATTTTCAATACAAATAATGCTGAAATCGATGTTCTACTTTTTTCTAGGACTGGACTTTAGCCGTTAGAACGGGGCGATTTTTCTAGGTAGCACCCGTAGGGAGCGGGAATTTTGTAATGGTAGAGGGAATTGCAAAACTTAGCTTCGCGGCCCAAATGTGATGACATCGATTCTATCCTTCATTTTTTAGTCCCAAGTTTTGAGAGCTTTAAATACTTATAAAAAGCGGTATGCCCATTATATAACGAGATAATCAGACCCTCTTTTCCTCCTAAAATGCCCCTTTTTAGCAAATAGCTCTTCAAGAATGCAAAAGAGCCGTGGAAAATTGCTTTTCCCAAAGAGGAGCTCTTTTTGCCCCGATGCTGCTCAGAAAAAAGGGTTGAGTAACTTTGCATCTTCGTTAAAAAATCTTCGATAGAGCGGTAGGGGATATGGGTCATCGGAAAAGAGAGGGGGATCACTTTTAGGTTTGTTGCAATAATTTTTTCATGAACAGCGTCATCGGTAAATCGAGTGGATTTTCGATCGTAGAGGCGTATAACGGGATCGGGATACCATCCTCCGCACCAGCGTATCCACTTGCCATTGTAATAGTTGTGTCTATCAATTTGATACAGATATTTTGAGTTAAGCGATAAGCTCAAAATTTCATCCGCCAGTTCAGGCGTTAAAATTTCATCGCTATCGATCGATAAAATCCAATCATAGGTTGCATGGGAAGAGGCTGCATTATGGGTGGGTCCAAAGCCAATAAACTTACCATGGATGATTTTCACATTGGGAAATTTCTCAGCAACCTCAAGGGTCAAATCGGTTGACCCAGAGTCGTAAACGATTACCTCAGGAAATTTTTGAAGCGACGCCAATGTTGCGACAAGAGTTTCTTGGCAGTTTTTAGTAAGGACAGTAACGGTGATCATATGAATTTAACGGTAGCAAAAAAACTGTTTAGAAAGAAGCAGCAAAATTTTCTACCCAGAGGAGGGTTGGGTGTGATATATTTGCCTTTTTAATGGAGAAAGATCGATGTCGATGAAAAAAGCCTATACCTTTGACGATGTGGCATTAGTGCCGCAGTTTAACAATGTCCCTTCCCGCACCGAGCCTTCTCTAGAAACTTGGTTAACAAAAAATCGCAAAATGGACATCCCTCTGATTTGTGCAAATATGGATACGACAATTGGCGAGCAGATGGCAGAGATTCTTTTTGCAGAAGGATCCATTCCCATCTTCCACCGCTTTACCAGTTTAGAAACCCAAGAGCAATGGGTAAAGAAGTATAAAGAGAGAACATTTGTCTCTTGTGGCATCTTGAGGATCGATGAAACGCGCAAGTTGCTTGATTTGGGAGCATTGGGGGTTTGCATCGATGTTGCCCATGGTCATTCCGACAGAATGTTTCATTTTGTAGAGGAATTAAAGCGTACCCATCCCGAAAAGGAAGTGATTGCCGGTAATGTTTGTACTGCGATGGCTTATCATGATCTTGTCAATGCTGGTGCAGACGCTGTTAAGGTAGGTGTTGGTCCTGGCGCTGCTTGCACAACCCGTATGGTTACAGGCTTTGGAGTCCCTCAATTTACAGCAATTTACGACTGCGCAAAGATTGCCGAAAAGCTCAGAGTGCCTTTAATTGCCGATGGGGGAATCCGCAATAGCAGAGATGTCGTTTTAGCCCTTGCTGCAGGAGCTAGTACTGTCATGGTTGGCAAGCTTTTTGCGATGACCAAAGAGAGTGCGGCTCCCAAGCGTATGTCGGAAAAAGGGGAAATGGAGGCGAAATTTCGGGGCCAGGCAAGCGAGGATTTCCAAAACGATTTTTACGGTGGGCTCAAGGGCAAGACCGTTGCTGAAGGGATTGATTTCTGGGGTCCTGTCACAGGGACTGCTAAAGATCTGATCGATCAACTCCTTGGAGGGCTCAGAAGTGGATTGACCTATGGCGGCGCACGCAACATTAAAGAATTGCAGCGTAAGGCGGAATTTGTCGAAGTCACTCCTAGCTATATGCACGAGAGCCGACCAAGACCTGAGGGAGCACGCTCTTAAATTATGAATATTACTTTGCAACAAGATTGTATTGAGAATTCCAGCTTTAGATTAAGTAGATCTCGGAAGATCTATGATGCTGTGCATGGATTTATTCGGTTTAACCCAATTGAGCAGATGTTGATCGATTCAAGTCCGTTTCAAAGGCTGCACCATATCCATCAGCTCGGGATTGCTTTTATTGTTTATCCGGGAGCTACTCATACTCGCTTTGAACATTCCCTAGGCACAATGGAGCTTGCGACGCAAATCTTTGAAAGAATCACCTCTAAAGAGTTTTCTCTGCCAGATGCTCCGTATTGGCTCCAGATTATCCGTTGTGCAGCGCTTTGTCATGATTTAGGCCATCTGCCTTTTTCACACGATGCTGAAAAAACCCTTCTTGGGAAAGCTGGCCATGAAGAGTGGACCCGCAAAGCTATTGAATCTGAGGAATTGAAGCCGATTTGGTCTGAGCTTTCCTCATCCTTTTCCAAAAGCGATGTCACAATCGATGTCCTTAAGATGGCAATTGGTCAGAAAAAATTAGTGGAGATGGGGGTTAACATCCACTTTTCCCCGCTAGAGACCGTCTTATCTCAGATTGTCACAGGCGATTTCTTTGGAGCAGATAGGATCGATTATCTTTTGCGAGATGCTCAGTGCACTGGGGTCTCTTATGGTTTGTTTGACTATCATCAGTTGATTGAAATGCTCTGCCCTCTTCTATTTGAGGGTCAGTTGCAGCTTGGAATTGAGGAAAATGGGGTCGAATCTTGCGAAGCGCTTCTTCTTGCACGCCATTTTATGCACCAAAGGGTTTACCAGTATTCTTCTGTCAAAGCTTATAAGTTCCATGTCAGCCGTTTCATGGGGAGATTTTTTCAGACAAACGATGCTTTTAGCAGTCTTGAAAATTATCTTCAGTGGAGCGACTGTGAAATCCTCACCTCCCTTCGAAAAGCATCTAGGGATCCAATGGCCTTAGGCCACGTCGATGCCGCAGGACTGATGAAGAGGGAAAAAAGGTTTAAGGCTGTTTCTATTAAAGAGGGGATAGGGGAAGGGGATTTAAAAGAGATCCAATGCAATTTAAAGATCCCCGACGATGCGATCTATTTTGAACCCTTCTGCAGCAAGGAGAAATCGGCAGGTCTTTGTTTTCCCGTCCAGACAAGATCTGGGGCAGTTGTTTCTGCTAAAGAGTGCTCGAAAATCTCCGTTCCGGAAAATCATGTCCAGTGGGTCTATCTAACGCCTGAGTTTGAAAAACCCTTTCGCGAGGTGATGGAACGGTGGGGGTGATCCGCAATTCTATACTTCAAATCAAAAATGAGTTTGCTGCTTTTTCAACAAAGGAGCGTTTTTTCATCCTTTTTGCGATGTTCTCTGGATTTTTGATCAACTCGGAATATGCCATCATTCGACCTGTGAGCAATGCTGTTTTTTTGACAGCTTATGGTTCAGCCGCTTTCCCTTATGCGTGGCTTGCAATGGTTCCACTCAATCTTCTTATCGTTGCTCTCTATAATAAGTATCTGCCCCGCTTGGGGTGTTTTAAAATGTTTGCAGTGATTGCCGCTGTAGTGACCTCTGTAAATCTGTTTTGCTGCCTTTTTCTTAAACAAATTTCCTGGCTGCCCTTTGGTTTTTACCTCTGGAAAGAAGTTTATATCATGTTGATGTTTCAGCAGTTATGGTCTGTCATCCACTCCGTTATCTCGTTTTCAAAGGCCAAATATCTCTATGGGTTCTTTTTTGGATTTGGAGCATTGGGAGCTACCTTAGGGAGCATTCTGCCTGGGTTCTTTGCCGTGCAGATGGGTTCAGAATCGCTGCTTCTTGCAACCCTACCGATCTATCTTTTGCTTTTTTTCTGTTATTACTTTGCTCTCAAGCAAACAGATGCAGGTGTGAGGATGAAGTTGGATGATGAGACAAGAAGAACTTCCCTCAATGCATTTTCTCACGGTATGAAGATGATTGGCTCTTCCCGTTACCTGACATTTATCTTATTAATCGTCATTTTTATGCAGGTCTCGTCAACCCTCATCGACTTTCAGTTCAACACAGTGCTTGAAAAGAGCATTCCCTTAAAGGATTTGAGAACCGAGTATACAGCGCGCGTTTTGGGAATTGTCCATGCAGCGACCATTTCACTGCAGCTTTTTGGATCCTTTGTGCTTCTTCACTATTTGGGGGTCAAACGCAGCCATTTGCTCATCCCTCTGATGCTATGCCTCAATAGCGTAGCTTTTGTCATCTTTCCTGTTTTTGGAATGGTCTCATTTGCCTACATCTCGATCAAAAGCTGCGATTTTTCCCTTTTTGGAATTATCAAAGAGGTGCTCTACATCCCGCTTAAGCCTGATGAAAAATTTCGCGCAAAAGCTGTCATTGATGTGTTTGCCTACCGCTCTTCCAAGGCTCTTGCCTCTTTCCTCATTCTTGGGCTCCAAGCTCTTTTAGGGGCAGCATTTTTCCCTATTTTGAGCTGGGGCAGCATTGTTCTCTTTGCTCTATGGATGGTCATTGTCATCACCCTTCTCAAAGATCCAGCGAAGCAATTGCAAAACTAACCCAAAAAATTCCCTCTGTAGGGCCCTGTTCACCTTTACGGTCAGTTTTCGGCCAGCTGCAAGGCACCCATCTGCTGTATTTTTCTCCTCGGAAATAGCTGGCGCTATTGTCTCGTCAAAAACTACAGCATCTGGGGCCTTTCGCTTGGCCGAAATTCTGCCCGTAAAGGTGAACAGGACCCTCTGTAGTTTCCCATCTCTATGGTAGTGGGTAAGGGACTGGGGGAACCCAGCCCCTTACCCACTAAAATTACATCTTGAATAGTGCTTGCAAGGCCTTGTCATAGTCGGGCTCCTGTGTGATCTCAGGGACTAGCTGCGTATAGATCACTTTATCGTTTTCATCCAAAACAACGACAGCCCTGCAGCAAAGCCCTGCAAGAGGGCCATTTTCTATCAGCACTCCATAGCTTAAGGCAAAATCTTTGGAGCGCATCATGGAAAGGGAAATGATGTTCATCGCATTTTCAGCAGAACACGCCCGTTTTTGCGCAAAGGGCAAGTCAGTAGAAACAACAATTGCTATCACCTCAGGGTGGGATTTAATTTGCTCATTGAATTTCTTAGTCGATGCGGAACACACAGGAGTATCGAGGCTGGGGACGATGGAAATCAGTTTCTTCTTGCCCTGATAATCTTTAAGAGTCCGGTCTTTAAGGTCTGAATCGACCAGAGAGAAGTCGGGAGCTTTCGATCCAATAGAGGGTAGATTGCCGTTTGTGTGGATCGGATTTCCCTTCAAAGTGATGTTTGCCATAGTTTCCTCCAAATAAATGAATCATACCAAAATCTCTATTTTCACACGTTAGAAGAAAGTGTTGGTTAAAATTTAAATGTTTGATTAAGATCTTGCCAGTTTTTTTAAGATTGCTCTCAAATGCACCCTGAAGATTTCAGGAGGGTTAATGAACTATAAAGCATCCCTTGCCGACCCATGTGAAACGGCAGCTGTTCGGATTCAGTATTGGCTTGGAAAGGATAAAGCAAATCTGTTATATCTCGATAAATCGCTGCTTAAATCCCAAGATTTTTGCAAAAAATATAAGTGCGATCTTCTCAAACCGCTCCGGATTCCCTCCCAAGTCAAACATTTGCCTCTTCAAGGCTATCTACTTGCAAAAAAGAAGCGTCAAAATAAATCGCGTACCTTGACTAAAGGGGATTCATCTAAAACACTCCGTTTTACACTAGATACATCCCATTGCAGTGTAAATCAGAAAAATTGGAATCATATTGCCTCAGGAACTACTCTTTCATCTGCAAGAGTCGATTCTTATTGTAGGCTTAAGGAGCATTTGCTTGTCTTTAGAAGGTTAAAGAGCATGTCAAAGGAGCCGCGTCATGGAGAGCCTAAAAGACACAAAATCGATCCCATCAAATCAACCAGCGAGCAGGACCTGCCCAGACATCCCTATATTCAGGAATGGGAGAGGTTCAAAGAGGAGCGGCATTTTCAACTCGACCGCGTTATCAAATTCTTGTCCGATTAATCCTAGAAACGGCAGTTGGAGATGGCAAAGTGATGCAATTCCCTCTAATTCCTGCATTGGGCAATGCCAAGATATCCCGTTTGGAGGCTTGAAGAGAACTTGAATTTTAATTCCTTGTCTACCTTTCTTGTCATCAGGCTTTTCCAAAATGCTTTGGAGCTCATGCAAGGAGAGAGCCCTTGCATTTCTTTGAGAGTTAGACCCGATGTCTCACACCAGTTTTTCAGTTCCAGGGGTTTGATGAAGTAGGAATAAACGTGCATATTGGGTGGGGTGTTTGGCACGCACCATTCAACTCCCTTGATGACAATCAACCAGCTGAGCCAATTGCGGTTAAATGTGTGAAAAAAAAATAATCCGTTGGGTCTGAGCAGCCGCGCTGCCTCCCGCACCACCTGTCCTGGCATCTCGACGTGCTCTAGAAAATCCATCGCACAAACGACATCGAAACTCTGATCGGCAAAGGGGAGGGCAAATGCATCCAGCTGCATGTAGCGAACCGTTTTGCTCAAATCCCTCTTTGCTGCTACATCTAGACTTTTTGCAGAAAGATCGATCCCGGTCACCCGATGACCGGCGCTTGCAAGAGTATTTGTCAAAAATCCAGCGCCGCATCCGATATCGAGGACATCGCAAGATCTGCCTAAAAGTGTATGGATTCTTTCGAGGATCCAGGGATTGCGCGTAGCATTTTCCAATCGAAGCAGAGCGATCGGATGGACATCATCGTCATACCAGCCATCGCCGAGGTTCTCATAGAATCCATTGTTTACTCGGGTACTTTGTCCTTCCATAGAAAATTCCAGTAAAGTGTTTGATAAGTGAGAAAAAGGGCAACACATCCAGTCTGAATGAAAAGAATAGATCGCAGGAGATCTGCAAAAGGGATGAGGCTGCCCATCCATTCAGGCACTGCAGCTTTATTGACCAGAGGCCAAAGTAGGCCAGCAGAGGTAAGCACTATGGGATGGTTGATGAAAAGCAATGCGTGGAGCCATTGTTCAGAGGCTGGGCAGCACTCCTTATGTACAAATTCATCTTTGGTTACAAAGACGCAAGAAAAAATCGATAATGCGATGTATACTTTTAGGAAAAAAGAAGAGTAGGGCACAAAGAGAACAAAAGAAAAGCAAGCAAGTACGGTGAGTGTATCTAAAGGATGGCCAAGCCGCTCCCATTTCGGAAGACCTCTGCGGATATGAAAATAAAATTCATCAAAGGAGATAATCAACATTTGTGCCAGGAAGGGGAGTAGGATCAAAAATTCCATAGATTAACCCTCCTTTTGAAAAATCGCTCCTGAGATGCTCAAACCAGGACCAAAAGCCAAGCTTACGATCAAGGCTCTATTGGGAACTGCTCTATCTTGGAGCATCCTTTCCCAGATATGGGGCAAGGTAGCAGACGACATATTGCCATAGTCCTTGAGTACTTGGACAGAATGTTTGACTTGTTGGAGTTCAAGCTTTAAGAGCTCTTGAATGTGTTGCAGAATCTTTGGCCCTCCTGGATGGATGGCAAAATAAGCATTTTGCAGGACTCCTTTATCATCAAGCCCTGCCTTTTTGCAAAGCCTATTTAAATAACCGCCAATGGCACGGGAGATCCTCACCGGAACCTCTTTGGAAAGGGTCATGCTCAGACCTTGGGTTTCACAGCGCCAAGTCATACAGTGGGATGAGTCGGGAATCGTTTCCTCATGCAATGCTAAAATCTGCAGATGGCTATTAAGAGGTTTTGCCCCATGGAGAGTGTATTTGATAAAACCATCTGCAAATAAGCTCTGGACGATCAACTGCTCTGTGTTATGCTTTAAAGGATGCATGTGGAGGCTGCAGATTTCTGTATGGACAATATCTGTCGAACCATAATCTGGAGCTGATGCAAAGCCCGCACCGATACGGATCGCAGGGATCGACCCATAGCACCCCATATGGTAGGCATGGGTAACCGTTGTTTTCATGCCTCCTTTACGCATGGAGACAATTCTTTGGGCAGGGCTGGGAGCGACATATCCTGTGCAAGTGACATGGATGAGATGCTCTGGAAGAGCGTCTTCACTAGGGTAGAAATTTTCAAATACTTTCAACACTTCCCTTTCAAAAAAATCGCTCCGCTCTGTAAAACCTTTCCCCTTGGGATCGATTGTGACGGGATAGATCTCCATATTTTCCCACTCTTTCTGAAAGAGATCATTGATATGAATCCCTCGACTCTCTATTTTTTCTTTCCCAACTCCCAATTGCAACAGCTTTTGGCTTAAAACCCTTCGAAAAGAATCGACACTTGAGCTTTCAGCAGGGTGGGCAGCGCGCGCGTGCACCTCTGCGATCCAATCCAGAATTTTTTCCTGTTGGATCTCATGATAGGGTCGGATATGGCAAAAGTTGCTTAAAGTGCGTTGCATCAAATCACAATCCGTTAGAAGATCAGAGATAAACCGGTTAGAGCGAGCACAATGGCAAAAATTTTACGCACTTTATTAGCATCAGTCTCGTGGGTGAGCTTGGCGCCATAGGGTGCTGTAAAAAAGGCTGTTATCCCAACAATTAGGAATGCAGGTACATCAATCAACCCAAAGATTTCTGGTTCCTTAATATCTCCCCAACCAAATACAAGATAGGAGATTGTACCGCACATTGTTGTCATCAGGGTTGTTGCAGCGGATGTCCCGATGGCATTTTTATCTTTTACCTTGAAGGCAGTCAACAGTGGTACCGTCATACTTCCTCCGCCAATTCCTAAGAGGTTGGATATCGCTCCAATGCCGGTAGAAAAGAGATTGAGAATGAGGGGGTGGGGGAGTTTGTGGGTTTCCGACTTAACCGCCCTAGAGCGGTAGAAATAGATTGCAAGTAAGAGCAAGAAGGATCCAAAAATGATCTGCAAGATAAGATCGGGAAGCTTTGTGGCAATCAGGGCTCCGATCACCGATCCGATGACAAGGCCGGGGAGAAGCTTCCAAAAGATATCCCAGAGAACGGCACCGCGCTTGTGATGGGCAAGTGTCGCTGATGTCGTATTGAAGATCATTGCAGCTAAAGATGTGGCAATTGCCATGTGCATGATGTATTCTTTGGGAAATCCCAAATAGGGAAATAGAAAAAGCAAGCAGGGAACAGTGATGATTCCGCCGCCGATGCCAAGCAGACCGCTTAAGATCCCCGCGACGGCGCCAATGACCACATAGAGTAAATAGATGATAGCAATGCTCATGAGCTGCTCCTGTAATATATACCGGTGCCAATACATACTATAAAGAGCATAAAATGAACAGATGTTTGCGGATAAAGGAAGAATGAGATATCTTAAAGAAAATAATATACACACGTGAAGCAGACCTCTATGGCCAAAAAATACGATGAAAGCGCGGTCCAGTCCCTAGATGCGCTCCACCATATCAGGCTTCGCCCAGGGATGTACATTGGACGGCTGGGAGATGGATCCCACCCCGATGATGGAATCTACGTGATGCTCAAAGAGGTGATCGACAACGGCATTGATGAATTTATCATGCATCAGGGATCAAAGATTGAGGTCGAACTCCATGAGAAGACATCTACTATTTCTGTTCGCGACTTTGGAAGGGGGATCCCTCTTGGCAAAGTGATCGAGTGTGTCAGTCAAATCAATACGGGTGCAAAATACAATGACGATGTTTTCCAATTCTCTGTAGGTCTCAATGGTGTTGGCACAAAAGCTGTGAACGCTCTTTCCTCCCATTTTGTGGTTAGAAGCTTTCGCGATGGGGAGTTTGTCGAAGCTAGATTTTCAAGAGGCAAACTTACCGATAAGAAAAAAGGGAAAACAAAAGAGGCAGACGGTACCTATGTCGAATTCACCCCCGATTCTCAGATTTTTAAGAAGTTTGCCTTCCAAAAAGAGACAATTATTAAACGACTCTGGAATTACGCCTACCTCAATACCGGCCTCACTCTTATTTTTAATGGCCAGAAGATTTATTCAGAAAATGGCCTTTTAGATCTGTTAAATGACGAGGTTAAACAAGATCGCCTCTATGAGGCGCTCCATTTCAGAGGAAAAACTGTAGAGTTTGCCTTTTTACATTCTTCAAGTTACGGGGAGACCTACTTTTCGTTTGTCAATGGGCAATACACACAAGATGGGGGAACCCACTTGTCTGCCTTTCGTGAAGGGATCTTGAAAGGAGTTAACGAGCACGCCAAAAAGAATTTTCAAGGGGTAGATGTGCGGGATGGGATTGTGGGAGCGATCCTAATCAAGGTTAAAGATCCAGTTTTTGAATCGCAAACCAAGAATAAACTTTCTAATAGCGACATCCGGGCCCCGATTGTACAAGAGGTGAAAGATGCCGTACAAAACCTACTGTATAAGTTTCCAGAGATAGGCAAAAAAATCATCGAGCGGATCCTTTTTAATGAAAAGTTGAGGAAAGAGTTAGCATCTGTAAAAAAAGAGGCTAAAGAAAAGCAGAAAAAAATCTCTTTTAAAATCCCAAAATTGCGCGACTGTAAATACCATTTTGGCGACAAGACAAAAGAAGGGGATAAATCGATGATCTTTCTAACGGAAGGGGAATCGGCCTCAGCATCGATTGTCATGACGCGCGACCCCTTAACACAAGCTGTCTTTTCCCTGCGCGGTAAGCCGCTGAATGTCTATGGAATGAAGCTGGAGCAGCTTTATAAGAATGAGGAGATGTACAACCTCATGTCTGCTTTAAATATCGAAGATGACCTGACGAATCTACGCTATGGGAAGGTGATATTAGCAACCGATGCCGATGTCGATGGGATGCATATCCGCAATCTGCTGATCACGTTCTTTCTGACCTACTTTGAAGGACTTGTTTTGCATGGACATCTCTATATCCTAGAAACACCGCTGTTCAAAGTGAGGAACAAAGAAAAAACGATCTACTGTTATTCTGAGGAAGAAAAAAATAAGGCCTCTGCTGAGCTGAAAAAAGGGATTGAGATCACTCGATTTAAAGGACTTGGAGAAATCTCTCCCAATGAATTTAAACAGTTTATCGCCAAAGACATCCGCTTAATTCCTGTGAGGATCCGAAATCTCTCTGATGTTAAACCAACCTTAGAATTTTACATGGGTAAAAACACCCCGGATAGAAAAGCCTTTATCATGCAAAACCTTGTGAATGAAAATGGATGATCTCAAACACCAGATGAAGGATCACTTCATCCAGTATGCCTCTTATGTCATTCTCGATCGAGCCATCCCCAATGTCGTCGATGGTCTAAAACCTGTGCAACGGCGGATTTTAGAAACGCTATGGCGGCAAAATGATGAAAAACTCCACAAAGTTGCCAACATGGTCGGGCAAACAATGCAACTGCATCCCCATGGAGATGCACCGATCTATGAAGCTCTGATCAATTTGGCAAATAAAGGATTTTTGCTCGATAGGCAAGGAAACTTTGGCAATATTTATACAGGAGATCCATCTGCCGCTGCTAGATACATTGAGACACGTCTTCTTCCAATGGCCCGCGAGACGATGTTTAACCCCGACATTACAGAGAAAATCCCCTCTTACGATGGCAGAAATTTAGAGCCTGTCACCCTTCCTGCAAAAATCCCCCTTCTCTTAATGCAAGGCGCCGACGGAATTGCCGTCGGGATGTCGACCCACATTCTACCTCATAATTTTACCGAGCTCTTAGAAGCTGAGATTGCCCATCTCGAGGGGAAATCCTTCAAGATTTATCCAGACTTTCCCACGGGCGGGATCATGGATAAGAGTCAGTATGATAAAGGGAAAGGTAAAATTAAGCTAAGGGCTAAAATTGAGGTAAAAGATGCTAAAACCCTTATTATTCGGGACATCTGCTACGGGACGACAACAGAGAGTCTGATACGCTCGATTGATGAAGCTGCTAAAAAAGGAAAGATCAAAATCGAGGCGATCAACGATTATACGGCAAGAGAGGTTGAAATTGAGATTAAACTGGCTCGTGGACAGTATGCAGACGAGTTGCTCGATGCCCTCTATGGCTTTACCGAGTGTGAAGTTGCCCTGACCTCTCAGATCATCGTCATTAAGGAAGGATTCCCTTGGGAAACCGACGTTCATGAGATTCTAGCGTATAATGCCTCGAAACTTGTTCAATTCCTAAAACTTGAGCTGGAGATCGAAAGGGATCGCCTTCTTGAAAAAATCTTCTACAAAACCCTAGAGCGGATCTTCATTGAAAACCGCCTCTATAAGCAAATCGAGACAGTGAAAACTTTAGAGGGAATTCATAAAGCCCTTGAAAGCTCTCTCAAACCCTTTTTAAAAGAGCTCATTCGCACCCCTAGTTTTGAAGACAGAGAAAAGCTGCTCCAAATCCCTATTCGCCGGATCTCCCAATTTGACATCGACAAAAACCGGGATGAGATCATTGCACTGCAAGAAGCGCTAAAGGGTGTCGAAAAAGATCTCAAAAACGTCACAGCTTATGCGATCTCGTATCTTAAAAAGCTCATCCAGAAGTATGGGAAAGACTTCCCCAGAAAAACGCGCATCAAAGCCATCGAGGAGATTGACCGCAGGGCGATCGAAACCAAGCAGATTAAAGTCGGTTACGACCCAGAGGGGGGCTATGTTGGAACAAAAGTCTCAGGGCCGATTATTTTTGAATGCACCAACTTTGATAAAGTTCTCATTTTCTACAAGGATGGCACCTACATGATTGGCAATATCCCTGAGAAACAATTTGTGGAAAAAGTGGCTTGGGTCACCATTGCCGATAAAAAAACCGTCATGAACGTCGTCTATCGAAATCAAGAGACCAAACATTTCTGGGCCAAGAGATTTGTCGTTGATAAATTCATCCTTGAAAAGACCTATAGATACCTCGATGAGAATGGAGAGCTTGAATACTTTTCCGCCTATCCAGAACCCACCCTCGAACTTCACTTTGGAGCCGCTGGTAAAAAAACCAAAAAAGAGCGCTTCTCATTTAAAGATGTTCCGATTAAAGGAGCCCAGACAAAGGGAATCCGCATCGCCAAGCATCAGATCAAAAAGATTGAACCTATCGAATGAAAAATTGACAGATATTCACAAAAAAAAGTAAAAAGGAGAGACAAACTAAAAAAAGGAATTGGCTATGCTTAAGGATTCTCTGAAAAAATTAATGATCCCCTCTTTAATCTGCCTCTCTGCACCCTGCGGAATGATCGAAGCGAGAGATTCAACGTCGACCTCCCCAACAGAGAAGCACTGTCATGACCGGTGTCAATCTTCGCGTATCTCAGCCCGCCATATTGAAAATAAAGGGATTGGCTATAACACCGGTTACACAACACTCGAAGCTTTCTTAGCAGCTCCTACAGACCTATGGTCTGTGATGCCATTTGTGGACTTAAGAGGGCATATTTTTAACGATGGGCACTGGGCCGCAAATGGGGGATTGGGACTTCGCTCCCTACTCAAAGACAGGATCTACGGGGGATATGCCTACTACGACTACCGCGATACTAAAAGGAAAAGCTACAACCAAGTCAGCTTTGGGTTTGAAACATTAGGCACTTTTTGGGATCTGCGTTTAAACGGATACGTTGTTGTAGGAAGTAAACAAAGTCGCCCCTATGACACCCAGTTTGGTGAGTTTGCAGGCAATACGATCTACTCGATGCAGAAGTTGCAGTATGCCCTTTCGGGAGGAAATGCAGAAGTGGGCTTTTACCCATTAAAAATGCAAAACGTGACGCTCTATACGGGAATTGGCCCCTACTATTTGAAAGGGCCGGTCGCTGGGGCTGTTTGGGGCGGGCAAGCAAGGGGTAAAGCGATGTGGAAAGACTACGTTGGGGTAGAGCTAAGTTATTCCTATGACCATGTCTTTAAAAATATCGTCCAAGGACAGGTGTCGCTTTCCTATCCTTTCGGACCTAAGAGAAAAGTCAGGCAGAGTAAAGGGCGCTCTTGTATCGATAATAACCTCCTTTGCCAGCGGATGATCGAACCTGTGATAAAAAGTGAGATCATCCCCGTTGCGACAAAGAGAAATAAGACACCTGCGATCAACCCAGCAACAGGGCAGCCCTACACGATCTTCTTTGTCAATAATTTAAGCCACTCAGATGGAACTTATGAGAGTCCTTTCTCCACACTTGCTGCCGCAGAGGCTGCCTCAGGACCCAACGACATTATCTATGTCTACCCAGGAGATCAAACAACCACAGGGCTATCGAGTGGAATTACACTAAAAAATGGACAGCAGCTCCTTGGAGCTACAATCAATCAAACTTTAATGACCAAAGGAGGCGCAATTGTCCTTCCTGCTCAAGCTTCAGGAAGCAATGCTCCGCTTCTTAGCAATGGAGCAGGAGCTGTTGTGACTCTCGGAAGTAACAACGTCGTCTCAGGCCTCTATATTCAAAACACAGCCGGCGCTGGGATTTTGGCCAGTGGATTAAGTAATGCTACCCTGACCCAAAACTACATTCAAGGAAATAGCACAACTTACAACGGAATTGAGCTTGACAATGTCGCAGGGACGGTGGCCGTTTCCTCAAATACAATCCTTTATCAAGGAGCGTGTGTCAATATCGATAACACCAGTCCGATCTCAAACGCATCCTATCTTTTTACCAATAACAATTTTCAATCTGAAGGGGGGAGCTATGGGTTTAATGTTGCCTATACGGAAGGATCGAACAACTACTTCCTCAGTTCTAATAACAACCTGTACGGAAGCGATACATCCGGAATCAACATCTCTTGTTCAAACACAGTGGCTAACACACCTCATCTGTTTGACATCACAAACTGCAACATAGGAACAGACGACGATTACGCCGTCAAAATAACATTGACCAATGACTCAATAGTACAGCTTAATGTTCAAAATTCAGTAGTTAACTCCTCCAACGGGGTTTATACGATCACCAATAACCAATCTCAATTGGCTGCAAATATTACAAACAACGCATTCAATGTCTATGAATATGCTTTTGAGCCTGAAACTCACAACTCTTCATTGACAAATGCAACGTTCAGCAATAACTCAATTAACTGTTATGATTATCCAGTCTATATCGACTCTTTGGACTCCTCTACGTTGGCAATCAATGTGAGCAATAACACAATGAACTGTTATGAGTATGCCATCTATACAGATCTGGCAGGTTCTGCTAATGTGACAGGAAATATTACCAACAACACAATCAACTCTCTTTATTATGGGATTTATAGCTCTGTTACGGGCACCTCGAATTTTGCAGCTAACATAATTAACAATGAGATCAATTCGGCCTACTATCACATTGAAATTAGCAATTCCGGCTCATCGAGTTACTCTGGGAATATTATGCGCAACACGTTCGTTGGTCAAGATGATGATGATACGATCTACTGGGATATCACCAGCTCAGGAAGTATCTCATCGACTATATCAAATAACCTGTTCACAGGCAACTATTCTGCACTCGACCTCAATGCATCGGGGACCGGAATTATTGCCTTTAACATCTCGAATAACACTATTCAAAACTCAGGCCACGATGGGATAGGAATCGTTAATAGCAGCACAAGTTTTCAAGCCTCGGTCTCTAACAACACCTTCCAAGGATTTGGGACAAATGCCGTTACTATCAGCAATACTGCAGGAGGAATGTGCCTAGAATTCAATGATAATACCGCCTATCCCTATCCAAATGCCTATACGATCAGCTCCACAGGAGGAACCTTGAACCTAGTTCCCCCGACAGGAAATGTAGGGCAGCTCGAGACAACTGGCACAACCCCAGTTACTCATTGCCTCCTAGGGCCATGAGTTTGTCCAGCCAGTCGGTAAAGGACTGGGGTCTTTCGGCTCGCCTCTCCCCGTAAACCTTAAATTGGATTAAGGGGGGAGAGGCGAAATCTTACCCATAAACTTGGGCGGAGCACCGGTATAGTTGGGATTGGGTGAGTTCAGCTTTTTCCAAATTCGTTATTTCCATAATTTTAAAGTAAAAATCATTTAGATTTTCCGATATTTTTTTAATAAAATATACATAATTAATTTTAACCATTGAATTTAATCCAATTATTTATGTAATATTAGTTAATAAATTAGCTGACGAAATCATTCAAAGTTTTTTCAATGTTAATTTAATTTATTATTTTTTTTATGAATTTTTAAAAATTTGGAGTTTAAAAAAATGAATATAATTGATCCTTCTCTGATGCCAAGATCAGTCTTGCTGAATATGGGGTGTAAACTTTCGCTCAAAAATTCACAGCCTTATCAATAAAATTTCCGGTATGATCCCGTCCCCCATCGGTCTGGATAACCAGCCTCGGTTCTTTTTTTCGCTTTCTAAAAGGATTGAATAATCGACGTCTTTCCGA
>CAJCHM010000080.1 GCA_903970255.1 Acidobacteriota bacterium | reverse complement strand
TCTTTGGCGGCTTCTAAGGCTACCTTTGCCTTAAATGCTGCACTGTGCTTTTTACGTACCATTTTTATCCTCTATTTTTTAGAGGTAAAAGATTACATTAATTCCGCCTTTTTTGTGTCCAGTTTTGGCCAACCATTATAGATCAAGTGGATTGAAAGTCTTGCAAGTCAAGAAGGTTACAATGAAATAGGGATTGGGGTCGGCCTATATCGCGATTATGGTCCAGCACAACAGCTTTATTTTCAATTGGGGTACATCCCTGAGGGTAATGGCATCACCTACAAAGGGCAACCCACCATTGCTGGTCACACTTATCCCCTAGATGACGATCTTCTCTTATGGATGGTAAAGTCCCTATGACGGAAAAACAATCCCTTTCATCTCCATACATCATTGATTGCTTAAACACCAACTACGGCATCGCAGCCACTAAGCTGATATTGCTTCCCTTAGGAGCGGATATCAATGCGTCCGTGTATAGAGCCCAGACACGTGACGGGCCATCTTATTTCGTAAAGCTAAAACGTGGCCATCACTACGATATTAGCATTACACTATTAGCATTGTTACAAGCATCAGGAATGCAACAGATTATTCCACCTATCACAACAATCGATGGCGAGCTCACTCAGCGCATCAACGATTGTACTCTTACTGTATATCCATTTATCGATCGACAGAACGGGTTTTGCTGTGATCTAACAGAGGATCAATGGGTGACTCTAGGCCAAGTATTGAGGCAAGTTCATGAGTTTGATGTGCCGCCACCTGTCAAAGATCGGATTAGGAAAGAGGTCTATTCGTCCAAATGGCGAAAGGCCGTTCGATCGCTTGATGTTCTTATCGATACGAACCTAACCGGTGATGAAGCCGCTTTGAAACTACAAGCGTTTATGAAGGAGAAAAGAGCTGTCATTCATCGTCTGGTAGATCGGGCTGAATCTTTAAGCCAAAAGATCCAAAAACAATCCCCTAAATTTGTGCTGTGTCATTCGGACATTCATGGCGGCAATGTGTTGATAGATGAAAATGGTGCCATTTACATAGTAGATTGGGACGATCCTATGATGGCTCCCAAAGAGCGCGATCTCATGTTTATTGGCGGAGGGGTCGCTAACATCTGGAATCATCCGCGCGAGGAAGAACTTTTTTATAAAGGTTACGGAAAGACTGAAATCAATCAGTTAATCCTGGCTTATTACCGACATGAACGAATCGTAGAGGATATTGCAGAGTATGGTCAAGCATTGCTCCTGACGAGCTCTGGAGGTGAAGACAGGCCAGAAATGTACAAACAGTTCATGGGCATGTTTGAACCAGATGGCGTGGTAGACATCGCATTCAAAACTGATGAGAGACTAGCCACAAATTGTCCTCTTCAAATACGACTTATGTCCTCGGAAAAAGAGAAAAAAGACGCACTCGATTTTAGACAAAAACACTTCTTTGATCGATTAGGATTCCAAGATCCTTACGCTTGGGCTTTGGGACAAAAAGATCATCTTCACTGGCTTTTGTACGACAACGACAGAGTCATTGGCTATGCTCATGTACAAATCTGGCCAAATCATAGAGCTGCTCTTCGTATCATAGTCATTGATGAACAGTCAAGAGGCCAAGGGATGGGGAAATATCTGATGAACGGCTGTGAGCAGGCATTGAAAGAACAAGGCGTAACACTTCTCCAAACGGAGGCCTCTTCAAACGCCTATCATTTTTACAAAAAGCTTGGATACATTGAGATGCCATTCAATAATCCAGATGGAGAACCTACCCACCCTGATGACCGAGCAATGGGGAAACATTTATGAACCCCAAACAACCTATTTTTTCCTATGCAATAGAAAGATTTAAGAGTGTTTCAAATGGCTAAAATGCACGCAGATGAATACGAGATCGACATTGCTCTTGTACAACGCTTACTTGCAAAACAATTTCCTCATTGGGCAAACCTGCCTCTGAAACCAGTTACATCAGCGGGCACAGATAATGCTTTATATCGATTGGGGAAAGATATGGTCGTGCGTCTTCCTCGCATCGATTGGGCGGTGGGCGATGTTGACAAAGAGTGGCAGTGGCTTCCGAAAATTGCCCCTTTTCTTCCTGTTGCCATTTCCAAACCCATTGCCAAAGGTTCCCCTACTCAAGAGTATCCGTGGTCCTGGGCTGTGTATGGGTGGCTTAAGGGTAATAACCCAACTGTAGGTCATATTCCTGATCCCATCTCATTGACCCATGACCTCATTGCATTCATTCAAGCCTTGCACAACATCGATTTACCAAATGGGCCCATTTCTAATCGTGGAGTGCCTCTCCAGCAAAAGCAAAACATTGAGACTCGCAAAGCTCTAAAACAATTAGATGGAATGATTGATGTCGAGACCGCGACTGCCCTTTGGGAGGAAGCTTTACAAGTTCCTAAATGGTCTGGCCCTCCTGTCTGGGTACATGGCGACCTCTCCCCTGGCAATCTCCTCATCCACAATGGAAAACTATGCGGGATCATTGATTTTGGAAATTTAGGGGTCGGAGACCCCGCCTGCGATTTGATTATTGCTTGGAACTTGTTACCAGCTCACCTAAGAGATGTTTTTCGCAAAGGACTGAAAGTCGATGAAGCTACTTGGCAGCGAGGACGCGGATGGGCACTATCCATAGCGCTTGTTGCACTCCCCTACTACAAGGATACAAATCCCCCACTAGCAGATAATGCGCGTCATATGATCCAAGAGATCCTAGAAGACGCACGTAAACATCCCTCTTTCCATTTTGCTCTAGCTAAATCCTCTCAACGCGCCTTACTTCATCAATGGTTTGAGCAAAAGCACATCAAAGAATGGATGCATGGAATAGGGCTTCAAAATACACTAAATGGATTGGAAAAATTCTTTCAAGGCACATCTGAAGCCACCTACTGGATTGGCTATGACAAAGATGTTCCTTTTGCCTTCCTAATCACCCACCTCGAGGGAAATGATGCAGTGACCTTAGATTTGTTTATCTGCGACTTAAATTACCTTGGGAAGGGGCTCGCTGTATCCATGATTCGAGAGTTTTTAGTCACTCATTTCTCACATGTAAAAAAGGTTTTAATTGATCCTGAAGTAACCAATAAGCGCGCCATTCATGTCTACGAAAAGGTGGGCTTTAAAATTGTTGGCGAATTTATCGCAAGCTGGCATCCTGTGCCCCATTATCAGATGGAACTCTACATGCAAGATTTATTGAATGGGAGATAATGATGACAATGACAGGTCCAGATCCACAATCTATTCATCCTATCAAAGACTACACGGGCCTTGTTTTCCTTAAAAACTTCGTTAAGGCCAGTAACATCATCATTGGCGACTACACCTATTTTGACGATCGGCGGCACGGTCCAGAGAAGTTTGAGGAATATAACGTCCTCTACAACTATGATTTTTCCAAAGTAAAACTTATCATCGGAAAATTTTGTGCTATCGCTGCTGAAACACGCTTCATCATGACGGGCGATCATAAACTCGATGCGATTAGCACCTACCCCTTCCCTATTTTTGGACATGGCTGGGAGAGTGCCTTCAATATATTCGATCTTCCGGTCAAAGGAGATATCGTCGTGGGCAATGATGTCTGGTTTGGTTATGACTGTCTGATTAAAAATGGAGTCACAATTGGTAACGGGGCCATCATTGCAACGCGCGCTGTCGTTGTTAAAGATGTACCCGCTTACTCTATTGTAGCAGGAAACCCAGCTAAAGTGGTAAAAATCCGATTTGATAATACCACCATTGAGCGCTTACAAAAAATCGCCTGGTGGAATTGGCCCATAGAAAAAATCAACCATCATCTTAAGCTCATCTGCAACCTAGACGTCGATCGACTAGAAGAAGCAAGCTTTCAAGATTAGGGCAAGGGGATCTCATGTTGGAAGAATTGCTTGCAAGGCCTGAGAGCAAAACTCTTGAATTTAAGGAAAATGCAAATTCACTATCTAAGATCATCCAGACCGTCGTTGCATTTGCCAATACAGCCGGTGGCACACTCGTCATCGGCATTCAAGACAGAACTAAGAATGTCATAGGAGTGGAAAACATCCTCCAAGACGAAGAGCGCATTGCTAGCGCTATCGCAGATGCTGTAAGCCCCACCCTACTACCAAACTTGCAATTCATCTCATGGAGAGACAAGGATGTATTGATCGTCACGATTCCCCATAGCCCAGGCCCCTTTTACGTTAAAGACAAAGGAGAGAATAGCGGAGTCTATGTGCGTCTTGGCTCAACAAATCGGATTGCAGACGCAGCACTGATTGCGGAGATTAAACGTATCAAGGATCACACCTCATTTGATCAGTTACCCGAGCTACGAGCCACTCCCGATGACCTTGACATGGACCTGGCTCGCAAGTTGTTTACTGCTGTCGATAAACCATTCACCAAAGCTACTGCTCGATCATTAGAACTGATTGTAGATCACCGAGACACTCCACGCCCTACCAAAGGAGGCTTGATGCTGTTTGGAAAACAACGCGACGAGCTCTTCCCAGATCCATTCATTCGCCTGATCCGTTTTGATGGAACAACCAAAACCACAGCCCTTGACCATGCAGATATCAAGAGTGCCTTTCCGCTTGCGATTGGCGAAATCCTAGTCTTCATTCGACGCAACACCTCCATGAGGGCAGTGATCCGCTCTGCGCGTAGAGAGGATGTCCCTCAATATCCGGCTGAGGCTGTACGCGAAGCTGTGATCAATGCTCTCTTGCATGCCGACTACTCAACCATGCGCTCATCCATCCAAGTGGCTATTTTCGATGATCGCATGGAAATCACCAACCCGGGGCCTCTGCCGCTCGGGCTGAATCTGGAAACTGCTCTGTCAGGAGTCTCTCAGCTGCGCAACAAAGTATTAGGGAGGGTATTCAGAGAGCTGGAACTCATTGAGCAGTGGGGTTCTGGGCTGAACCGAATAAATGAGAGCTGCATCCAGCATGCGGCTACCCCTCCCAAATTTGAGGAACTGGACCTCTTCTTTAGAGTAACCCTATATCCAAGAGCAACCCAGACTAAACCACAACATCCTTGGTATTCTCCCCTGCTTGCACATCTCAAACAACATGACCAAATCTCCGCCTTAGAGGCGGTAAAACTATGGCAAGTGGCACGCAGAACAGCCTCCAACCGACTTAAACTGCTGTGTCTAGAGGGCTTACTCACGGAAGTCTCTAGAGGACCATTTGACCCATATAAAGTTTTTGTTTTAACTAAACCTGGCAACAAAATAGAAAAAACCTAGCAATACCTAGCAGCATAGGTTTGCTAGGTTCGCAAAATCATCCCTCGTCTGAACCTCGAGAACCGCGGGCCACAGGATGACCACTAACGACCTAAAAATGGCAATAGATGGCCAAAGATCGCAATAGACGGAAATGCTCCAAGTCTCTTATCATCTTGCTGTTAGTTATTGCGATTTGTTGTGGAGTGAAGGCACTCTGCGGACTCATAACCCGCTGGTCGCAGGTTCAAGTCCTGCTTGCCCTACTTCTTTTCTCTGTGAAAATGAGTCACTTACAACACTCCTTGGCATAAGTTAAATTCAGCTTCTCCCCACGTGTGCATACTAAGCATTTGATTATCAATACATTAAAATTAAAACTCACCTTTCACACATTCACACATCGCACACTAGTGTCATGCACAGAAAAAGGCGAAATCGTGTGTATATACCGGTGCTACTTCAAACGTACCTGTAATTTTTGTGGTTCATCCGCTTAGCTCGTCTTTGTTCACTCTAGCAAAAAAAACCAAATTCAATTAATTGATATGTAAGAATCAATTAATTGAATTTGGTTTTTTTTGCTAGAGTGAACAAAGACGAGCTAAGCGGATGAACCGAAAATACTACCAATATTTCTTACATATATAGACTGCATTCTATTTATCATTAAGTACTTAAGAAAAAAGCAAAAGTGGCTCTTGCATTTGTAAGAAAAACATGCCATTATTTCTTACATGAAGAAAAATCAAAAAAATCCAAATAGCATTGATCATAAAATACTTAAGGCTATAGGCAGCCTCGGGCATGGCGCTGTATTTGTTCCAACTGACTTTTTAAACTTTGGTAGTCGGCAAGCGGTCGATATCGTTCTCCACCGCCTTGTTCGCAAAGGAACCATTCGCCGTCTTGCAAGAGGAATATATGATTTTCCTAAAGAACACCCTAAGATTGGAAAACTCCAGCCCTCTCCACAAAAGATAGCAGAGGCGTTAGTTGGCAGAGATTGTACACGTATTCAACCAACGGGAGCTTACGCTGCCAACCTCCTAGGACTATCCGAACAGGTCCCTGCCAAAGTTGTATTTCTAACAGATGGGCCAAGTCGAACAATAAAAATTGGCACGACAATCATTCAACTACGAAGAACAACTCCCAAAAATATGGCAATGGCAGGACGACTTAGTGGACTGCTAGTTCAAGCTCTCCGTGAATTAGGCAAAGAACATATTACCCTAGAACGGATTGAACATTTAAAGCGAACTATTCCCCTGAATGCAAGGCAGGAACTACTTAAAGATATTCGATTTGCTCCAGAATGGATGCATTCCATTTTCAAAGAATTAGCTGAGGAGGCTTAGATGAAACTCGACTTTTTAAAATTACCTTCCGACGAACGACGTCTCTACATTGAACAAGCGGCTATTCAGAGAAACATTTCTCCAGTAATCATGGAAAAAGATTTTTTCGTATGCTGGTTACTCGGGATTTTGTTTGAGTCACAGTTTGCCGACAGCCTTGTATTTAAGGGAGGCACCTCGCTATCAAAGATATTTGGCGCAATCAATCGGTTTTCTGAAGATATTGATCTTTCGCTATCTCCGGCTTTTCTCGGGCTGCCTGAATCTGCTGCAAATCGCAGCCAAGCTGACAAATGGTGGGGAAAAGCTGAAGAAGCATGTGAACGCGCTGTTCAAACGCAGGTTATGCCGACGTTAGAAGCGTCAGCATTAGGCATGTTAGTAAAAGATGAGCAGGCAAGCTTTGAGTTTTTAAAAGACCCTCAAACCAAATCGCCAGTAATTCTTTTTCACTATCCATCATCGCTACCAACAGGACTCATCTACATCAAGCGTTCTGTAAAGCTCGAGTTCGGCTCTTTAACTGATCAGCAGCCCATTGGACGCTATCCAATACGCCCCTGGATTGCTGAGGTTTTTCCCGCAGCATTTCCTGATTGGCAATGTGAAGTCATAGCTCTAGAGATAGAGAGAACTTTCTGGGAAAAAGCTACGATTCTACACGCAGAGTATCATCGACCACTTGAGAAACCCATGCGAGATAGGTTCTCTCGTCATTATGCTGACACTGCGGCGCTAGCGAATCATTCTGAAGTTATTAAAGCTATCGATTACCATGATCTCCGAGACAGGGTCGTTTCATGGAAAAATCTATTTTTTCGGGACTCATCAGCAAACTACACCCTAGCCAAACCTGGCACATTTCACCTTGTCCCCAGAACTGAAAGACTATCTGAATTGCGACGTGATTATCAGTTGATGCGCGACATGTATCTTAAGGAGCCTGGCAATTTTGATGATATCCTGAGCATTTTAACCAATCTTGAGAATCGCATTAATCTTATAGAACCCCTCCCTTCTCTAGGAGAAGTTTTAATCAAGAGAAGAGGAGATGAGCTAGTTCAAGCTGTGACGAAAATCTTAAACGCCGGCGCTAATGTTAATGACATTTCTTGGAATGGACATCGCCCCTTACAACTATTAATCAAAGCCCTCTTAGAACCACATAAAAAGCTTGAATTAGTCAAACGCATGGTTGACCTAGGGGCTGATATCCACTCTGCAGACACAAGTGGACTCACACCCTACCAGGTTGCTATTTCTGAAAAAAACAAACTAGTTTCTGATCTCTTACGTTCCAAAGGTGCTCGCCCCATGTCACCCCCAGGAACTGGCTACGCTCAGCATCATGATATGTATCATGAAATCCCATTGCCATAACTGCTTCAAAATTGAGTCAAGACTGGCAGATTAAAACTGCTATTTACAAGGGGTCAATAGAAATGCTGACTGACATCCTTGGTAAATGCCGTATCCCACAATTTCCCCTCTATCATTGATATCTTCTGCTATGCATAACTTTTCCCAACCGTCGGGAACGGCATCCAGTGGACAATTGAAGAACTACAAAGGTGAGTAAGTAGGGGTTTTCGCTTTCTCTGGAAGCTTTTAGAAGTGCCTGCCTTTCTTCAGGATTTAAGAAGCGTGTACGCTCTCGTGTTTCTTTTTCTCTGGAAATTTTTTTAACGGGGTTACCCTCTATCCATTCCCATTGTTTCTCGCAAATGCTTAAAACATGGCTCAAGGTAGCAAGATATCTGTTACAGGTGCTTCCGCTACGAACTACGCCCTTTTCAGTGGTTTCGGTGAGCAGCTTTTGTTTCTTTTCTGCGATTAATGATGGACGAATGTCTTTAAGGAAGTAGTGGCCCAACTCCTTCTCCCACCATTTTAAATGACCTCTTTTGACAACTGAGACTTTTTGCTCTTTTGAATACCTTTGCACGGCATCTTTGAAGACATACTTTCTTGATTCAGCGACAAGCTGGTTTTTACCACAGCGGAGCTCAGTTTCAGTTTTCTGAATCCAAAGCTTTGCATCGCTTCTTCGATTGAATGTAGCTGTTAATCTTGGACCGGCTCCTTTAAGTTCCACTTCAGCATAAAATCTCTTGCTGCCATCACTTAAGCTTCTTTCCCTAATATAACCCATTTGGACTCCTTTTAACCCGCGAGGAAGACGTATAGTCCTGAGGACGGTACGACCTTCTCTCTCGAGAATCAGCTGTTTAAAAGGGAGTGCTAATGTAAAATCCGGAATATATCCGGAATAGACACTCCAAATTGGCACTTCAAAACAATTTTTGAAGCACCCTTTTGGGTGATTTAAGGAAATCTAGAATTCCGGACATATTCCGGATTATTTACGCCGGCAAGAACGTAAAAAAAAGCAGGAATACGTAAAGTACTCCTGCTAAAGTGGCCAGAACTGGAATCGAACCAGCGACACAAGGATTTTCAGTCTTGAGAAATCGCTTCCTCAAATTGCCTTCAGTGACCCTAAATCAACCAAGATTGCTAAAGTCTATAGGGAAAGGTAGATTTTTTCTAGGAATTTTTGGTGATCGAAGGCAATCCAGATCAAGGCTGGGAAATTGGCAACTACGGCAATATTACGGCATTTTTTTCAGAAAAATCTGCCTTCAACGTTTAATAAGCTTACGCTGCTTTTGCGCAGCAGTAAGAACGCTTCGGTTAGCTGTAAAGACCTTGATGTTAAAAACAGTAGAGAAATCGCCATCATCCGTAATAATCTGGACAACTTCATTTTTCTTCATACATTCAAGAATAAGAAGATCATAACCGTCAATTTTTTCTTTTTTAAAACGAAGTAACGCTTTAGGCCTTATATCCTCATCTAGAGCTTCGGTTAAGGGTACCGCCAATGAGGTAATTTGCTCCCAAGCAGCTTCTACTTCAGAAACAACACGAGAACGCTCTTCAGGAAAATTGTGTCTATATATTTTTGGTTTAATCTGAGTATCGTGACGCTTTTCATAAATCTCACGCTCTGTTTTTTCTATAAGATGAGCAATTTCAAAAAGTGATAGACTAGAAAAATAAATTACAGACCCTGCATCGAGTGCCTTTTGAACATAGTTTGGGTAAGATATTATCCGGGGGGGATTCGGCAGCGGCCCACCCTCACTTGCTCGAGTATAAGTCATCCAATACCATACGTTCGAATCGACAAGAAAAATATCACCAGCTTTTGGACTATCAGAAGCAATATCTACGACTTCGGCATTAACGATGTACTCAATCCTCATTATCCTCATTATTCCGATTCCTTAGCTTGTTGTTCAAGGATATCATGCACAATTTTTTGATAGTCAATATCAGTTTGATACTGACTCGCATTTTCAATAACACGTTTAATAACGTGATGCCCAACACCATTTAAATTAGTAATCTTAAGCAACTTGCGTAAATCCTCTTCATTAATATCCTTTAATAGTTGTCCAATCGCAAAATTAAAAAATGGTGAGGCAAATTGAGTTACATCTCTAAAGTCTAGAGTGACAGTTTTCCCCTGCTTCAACGGATCATGAATAATATCGTAAATTTTCTGCCCATCCTCCTTTATGATACATCGTGTTCCAATCAGCTCTTTGATCCCCAAGTTCACTATGGCACCTCCTAAAAAATTGGATCTGTTTCATCTTGAAATTTGTACAAACTTTCGTCACAACGTAGCGTAATATGAATTATAGTACCCTCGAAGGGAAAGTCACGGTTTTTATATCGCTCTCCATTTTTATCTATTATCGCATACCCCTTATTGCTGTAAACTTCCATTTTCCCTTCATTTAAACGGATAAATTCTTTAAGAAGATCAAGTCCCAATCCCCTTGCCACATCACCAGTACACGTACTATTACCTCGTTGAAATGCCCACTTTAAGCAACTCGCATCTGTGAGTTTTTCAGCTCTTCGATCTTTTAAACTAAGAAAAGCTCGCACTTTCGTCGAAATCCCCTGTCCAAAATCAGCCATTGAAAGAATAAGCTCATTGTGCACTTTAAAATATTGCCCATAAGAGAAAACACCTATTAATGTTTCACTATGCTCAAAAGCATTATTATAAATTTCCCACACCTTTCCAGTGATTGCGCATCTTAATCGCTCACTTACCTGAACCCAACCTCTTCCAAGCCAGAAATCATTAAGATAGTCCATGATACTATCCATAGACATTTCTCTATCTTCACGATACGGAATAGAATTTTTGAGGTTTTTCGGGGATAATCGGCATTGAAAATTTTCACCAAAACCATTTTCTCTAAGAACAATCTCAAGTTCCTTGCTTCTTATACTATTCAAATCAAAAAGAGATTTTCTATTCTGCAATTCAATACGGCGTGCAAGCCCCCCAATAAAAACCATCGCATTAGAGCGAAGAGAATTACATTGTGAAAAACAAAAATAAATATCTCCTTTCGCAACATCAACTTGAGCAGCAATTTCAAATAATTTTGCAAAATCAGAAGCGCTATCACCCAAAGTCGGCACATCAATCTTCAGCACGATTGTAATCTCATTCAAAATCCTCAGAGAAGTGGTTTCTCCTCTGAGAGGTTTTAAGCTCTAGAGAAAAAATGAAAGCCAAGAATAGACGATTTGACCAAAAAATGCTACTACGTAAGAATCTTCCTCATGGAAATGGCTTCATAAATTGTTACCAAACATCTTTTTAAGGTTTTCCTAATACCTTGATAGGTCTTATTACCCATAAGCCTTTTATCTTCCAGATGCCTTCCAAGCTAGACAAAACCTATCACCGTAGTCACAGGATCTTCCTATACCCTAAAAGAACTCAATCCGGCATCAAATCTTTAGGGGAACAACCGAGTGCCATCGCCAGAGCAACAATGTTTTCTAAAGCAATATTTCTTTCACCTCTTTCGACCGACCCTACATAAGTCGGATGCAAATCAGCTTTTTCAGCAAGCTCTTCCTGTGTCATTTCGATTTCATAGCGACGCATGCGTACTTTCATCCCAAAAGCTTTCTGGAGCGGGGTCCTTTTCCTGTTGTACGGCCCCTTTTTACCCATGTATACCTCAAAATATACATAGATTAGAAAGTCCTATGGTCTTATTACACAGACTATAATTACTAAAGAATGATTATAGGTATCATTTAATCATCTATTCTCTTATTATTTAATCACGAAATTACAATCAAATTATTAACAACAAAAGATGAACAGCTAATATTTTTGCCGATTTGTAGAAATGCACAAAAATACTAACAACCAGAAACAGAGGCTTTTATGGATATATTGACATTAACAACTATTGCAGCTCAGTTTACCCCATTTGGCAACCTGATTCTTTCTTCAATTGGATTATATAAAGTTGTGCAAGGCAATGAGATATTACAAACAATTATTTTGATAATTTTTGCACTGGTTTTCTGTGGAGGAATAGCTGCAATTGGTTGGTTTTTACAAAGAAGCTCCACTTTTAGTGCACTAAAAAAACATGAAATATGGAAAAACAAAAAATCCGAAGAAAAAAAACTATAACAAAGGAAACTCTTCTCTGAATGGGCAAGGAAATAAAAAAACAAAATTTACTGTCTTGTTTATCTAAAAAAGAAAATAAAATTAGATCTAGTTTTAAAAATTATCTAATATTTGAATCTGTATTCTATATTATTTGCAGCATGTATGGATACTGGAATAACACCGCGGCTCAATTGCTTTGTATTTTGTTCGCATTGACTGGTATTTATATGCTTTATCATTGTGCATACAAAAAACACGGAACAGCTTTCCTTTCATTGCAAATGATAATTGGTGTTCCATGGTCAATAATTAGGACTTACTCCGATTGTAAAGAGGATTTAAAAGAAACACCTGTTTTGATTGGATTTTTGTTATTAATATCATTATCATTAGCATTTTATTATTTCAGTATAAGACTCAGAAGAGTAAATAAAAAAATACAACAATACGCCTTTATTTCTTCGGACCATTATCGAAAAGCAGTTGATTCGATGAATACAGCTAAGACCATAGATGAACTCTCATTTAGATTTCATGAGGCATTCCGTGAATGCCCATCCCATTTCTCCCATTTACTTTCCCCGCTTTATGAAGATATAAAAAAACGCCTTTTACAAACGGAGAGCATCTCTGAGAATCCTACTAGCTAACCGACGTTCCGCTATCGACTCCTTCAAATAAAACCCATGACGAGTGCTCGCTGATCTTATTCGTTGCTTCCCCTCGGATGTCAGAGCACCCGTGCTTTTTCCTCCATGGAGCCTGCATCTTCCATTGGTCATTGCTGGTTGACGGCACGGCCGGTAATCGTTTGTTCGAGCTTTCGCGCCACATTTTACGACGAACATGGGCTATCTCCTTTATTTTTCAATTAGGCCCCTCTCCTAAGAATTAACCCCATTAAATTGATTGACGATCGCCCTATCGGCTGTGACATGCTGCACAATCACCTGTTGAATTCCTCCTCGACGATACCGATTTAAGGCCTCAACAGTCTCGTTATGAAGCCTCAGCAACTTGATCGATAAATTCATATATGATTCACAATGAGAAAGCTCCCCTGTTTGCTGAGCCTTAGCCATCTGGAACATCGCCTGAGTAAACACAACATTAGCTTGCGTCGCCAATCTTGCCTCCATGGCATCTGCCGGCTGAGCATCTGTTAAAGATTGAAGAGTGATATTTAAGATATGGTCTTCTTTTCCGCATTGACTTAGCGCAATAGTCCCAGATGTTAAAATTTGCTTTGAAAGCTCATCGTCTTTAACTCCAACAAGGCCCCGAAACCCTTCTTTCATGAACCTTGAATCTTGAGTAGATTGAAGGTCCCCGCTTCCATCCTTATAGAATTTTATCGGAGTTAATTGAAGCTCTAGGGAAGGCGTACGCTTCTGAGCTTCATTAGGAAGTTTCTCTTTCACTACCGACGCTGCTACTTGTTCAATCTGTTTTTTGACAGCCCGTTTGTTTTTTCCCATATCTTCTGCTCAAGAACTCAAATTTCATAAATTTCGCACTACTGCTATACTGACATGTCTTTGGATGCGATCGTTGATTGTAGAGCGCTTCTAACCCCTTTACGAAGCCTCCTCAATGAAGGACAGAACCGTATTAAGTTGGTCAATAGCGCTTTGAATGACCTCTCGATCAGCATCGGAAAGATCTTTCCTCATGCCAAAGGTCTGTTCAGCCAGCTTTTGAATTTTCAAAACCACTTTCTGTACTCCAGCATTATCATTAACAGAAGGGTCGGGTTGAGCTTCAGAACTGTACTGAACTTTTTTAAATGTTGAATTTATGGAACATTCCCCCGCCCGCAGTTTATTGAGATCATTCACGGAAGCCTTTTCGATGATTTTCTCTACCTTTCTAATCGTGTCCTCACTCACAGATGCAATCATCGCAAGCTCTTCTCTAGTATTAACCGGTTCCGTTGATTTCATCGGAACCGCTCCGCCAGCAGCTCTTTGGTTTGTCTTTGCCCTTACTTCAATTGAATTCTTGAGTTTAATAGCCATTTCAGCTCGCTGAAAATCATTTAGGTTTCTTCGTCCCATCTGATGTTTAATGATCCATATTTTGGCATCTTCCTTACTATCAAACATCATCTCTCTAGTCTCAAAATCAATCTCGTGCAATTGAGCAATTTGATATCTATTGTGACCATCGATGATAGTGTCATTCCATACCAATATCGGCTGTAAAATTTTCCCGGATGTCACAATATCATGCTCCAGATTCATGTATTCTTCATCAGTAAGAATGGCCAACAAATTCTTAAACTCTTCATCTACTCTTAAACAACCAATCATAAAATCCTCAAAAATAACTTTTATTGTCTTATAACTGAATCTTTAACAGAAATTTATTTTTGAAGCTACCCCGTCCTTAACTTACAGATTCTGAAGCCTTGAGCCGCCGATAGGCGACCGCGAAAGGAGTTATTAATACCTTTATGTCTTAATACCTTATTGCCAATCTTCTCATAGGAAAAATGCTAATACAAAACCCCAAATGCGCTAATACAAAACCCCTGTTAGGCTAATACAAAGCCCCAAGAGGACTAATAGAAACCCCCAAGTGGGCCAATGAATTGTTTTTAGCCCCGTTATCTTATTTTCAGATGAATCATCCTATTAATCGAGGTGGGAGGATCTTTTATTATCCCTTTTTCTGCCAATCTCTTAAGCTTCATAAGAAGATATTTATTCGCCATGCATCTATTTGATGCATCTGTTTTTTGTAACCTTGATAATTGAATGAGGAAATCCCTTTCAACTAGGATAAACTGTTCATCTTTTCTTTGAGCCTTTCTGGTTTGAATCCAGGCAGCAAGGGAAGTATCGTCAGCATGAAGTTCAAGAGTTTGATTTTTGAATGGAGTTCCCACAAACGCCATTTTCCCGGGATTTGGGAACAGACTCATGATCGATATAGTGACTTGTTGTGGATATTTGTCTTCTTCCCCTCCTTTTCTCCCTTTAATCTCCAACAAAGGAATTTCAAACGTTTGCATCACATTTCTTTTTCTTTTAGTACTGTTCTTGTTTTCTGGTACAGAGAAGAGTATTTTTGTCTGCTCTAAGCTTTTTAAGTGTTCGAAGAATTCAGTTTTTTCAGACCCCGAAAAGAAACTGTCATGGTCGGGATATGTGACCTTTATCAGATCTGTTAACTGACAGCTGTAAATATGTCTACGCAGCTTATTCGCCAAACACCAACATGCTAACCATATTTTTTGTTGGATTCCGGCCAATTGAGAAGAGATTTTCTTGTAAAGCTTTTTGGCTTCCTGATCAGTAGTAGCTTTAAACCGATGCTCCAATTTTATTGAATTCCCTCTGCTATCTTTCATCTCAGCTGTAACCAAGTATGTTGAATCTTGAATATGGCTTAGTTTCATTTCTTCGAGTAGCCTGCTTAGATAAGCCATCTTATCCGCCACAAAACGGCTTACCCCAAATTCCTGAGATGAATCAACATTTTTATAAAATTTAGGGATGAACTGGTGTTCTTGTTCAGCAAGGATAGCTTCAACAGCGCGCTGAACCTGATCCATGTTGACAAGCGATGGAGAACTAGTCCCATTGTCTTTATACTCAGGAAATATTTTCTTTTTTAATTTCTCTTGGTCTTCCTCTGAGAAGACTTCAATAGGCTCTATCGCTTTTTTCCAATCGTGTTTTTCGGATGACTTGATGATAAGCGTAAACCCATCAATGACATTTAGTTCTTCTATTTTCTCTAGAGTGTTTAAAACCTGATTATTTTTGATGTCTTTTATTTCAATTTTATATTGATCCCCCAAACTACTCAAATTGAATTCTAGAGAGTATTTTGTTTCGTTTTGCGGGGGATTACATGGAACTTCTTGGTTATCTTCCATCTTGAAATAACGTGTGTCCTTCAAAACATTGTTAACAAATAGTAGATGGATACCAATATTTTCCTTGGAGGAGTATGCTTTTCCTACTTTGATATCCTCGGGTTCTTTGTTCATGTTAGGCTTCTTAAGAGACTGGTCTATTGATGCGCGAACTTAATTTTCCCGTGTTTCCATTGAGGTCAAATACCCCTGAGTATCCTATCCCCGTTTCACGACCTTTTAAAAGCTCTAAGTAGATTGCTGGCTCCTTAGGGATCGGCTTTTTATTCTTCCCTCTATTACCATCCTCCGTAAGCCCATCATAATTTCTATTCCAGAGCCCGATAATCATGTTTGCAGCTCGTTCTATGTCACCAGCTTCACCTATTGCGACTGGACTGATTGTGGCCTCGTTAACAACGGATCTGTTAAATTGAGCAGCCAGTATTAGTGGAAGCCCTGTAGCGACAGCGCTGTCCTTCAACATTAGGCAGATCTTTTTAAGCTCCTCTTGACGTTGCATCCCTTTAGATTCGCGCGATCTTAATAATTGAACGTAATCGATCCCTATCAATCCCACTGAAGAATTTTTCCTGAGAAAATTAATCGCTCCTGTTAACTCTTCTGCTGCATAGTCCGAGTAGACAATATTAAGGCGACCTGAATCGATGAGTGTTTTAAAAAAGTTCTGTTTTTTGCGCTTAAACTCTTCTTTTACGGTTTCTGCGATATAGGTAGACTGTCCATCTCTAAAATAGCTTTTTATCGATTGTCTATTGAATTGTGAGAGGGGCAGGTTTAGGTAAGTATTCAAAAAGAGACTGAGAATCGAAGCTCGGCTCTCCTCATAAGAGAAAAAGAATGCTTTCCCATCGGGATTTAGCTCGAGATAATTCAATATAGCATTGATAATAAATAAGGTTTTTCCCTGCCCGGTAGGCGCAGCGATAATTGAGAGAGCACCTCCAGGAATTTGTAAATCGACTTCCCCCAACTTGAAGCCAATACGCACTCCGGGAGAGATGCCTCTGATTTCCTCGATAATCTCCTGTTCAGAAATTGGCTCAAGTAGAGGGCGATAAAATGAGTCTGCATTGGGTTTACTTTCCTTTATAGCACCCGCCTTATCTGCGATACGTTGAAGAATTTCCGAAGGCGATACCCCATCTTTTAAATCATTGATGCAATCTCGATTAAGGTTGACAATTGCCCTTTTTATTGAAAATTGCCTCAATTCATTACAATAGGCTTCGATATGATGATATCGTCCGCCCATGTTATTTAAATCAATCAACCAATTGTATTCATCTGATGACACTTCCCCTATCTCCTTGAGATATGGGATTAAAATCGCCAAGTCAATACTCCCTTTTTGTTCTTGAGCGGAAATCAAGTTAAGAAATAACCTTCTATTTCTGGACTCGTAAAAATCTTCTGCGGTCAGAACATCTTTTGCAGTATGAAAGTGTTCTTCGCTATTAAGCATGCAAGCGAGAACTGTTGATTCCATTTCAGGTGAATAGGCTTCAATCCATTCTTTTTGTTCGTTTGTCATGTTTTTCCATTCTAAGTTACTGATTAAAAAAAGTTTTACTTATTAGAAGCGATATAAAGTAACAGGGCATCCTCATCTAGTAAAATGCGACGGCCCCACTTTCTGACAACCTTATTTCTAAATCCTCCAATGTCTTTAAATAGAAGATTTTTGAGCATGTTTTCAGAAAGAAAGGGATATTTTTGACAGGCCTGTTTTTTAGTGAGGTACTGAGAAGGTAACGGCCCCATATCTTGCTCCATAAATTAATTTTTAGTGGACTCTCTTGCCGGAGAATTCCTTAAAAAACCAAAACTGATCTTAGATTGAAGCAAATAGGATTATGGAGCATCGTCGTTGTTTGAGGGCAAATTACAAATCGAAAATACTGCTATTGCTTGAATAGGCTCCTTCGATCCAGTCTCGAATATAAAGCTTAGGATAGAATTTTAACCGCTCAGTAATAACCAGAATGGAAGGGCTACCGATGATGTCTTCCAAAGTACAATTGCAAATTTTCATCACCCGTGTAGTGCAAATGATGGCAAATTTTAGCCAAGGGAACCTGATTCCCTGTGCTGTAAATAAACCGGGGATAGGGACAATATTACTATAGAGAGCGACATCCTTTAAGTGCTTCTTACGTTGGTTTTGGGGCACTGGACAAACGGCACCTATCCACTTTTGTATCGTGCGCGAATTTGTAACCTTCTCTGCCTCCAGCAGTTCAGAAAGTGGTTGTTTTTTGTCCGTAAGCATGACCTCCATGGCTGCAAGAGTCGGGATGCTATTCTGCTCTAAATACCACAAAGTCTGCGCTGCACATTGAAAAGCAATCAGTCTTTGTTTCGGCTTTGTTAATTTAGACCGTTCTATTGCTATTCCCAGAATGTATTGATCGCTCTTTGAAAATAAAACATTTTTCTCCAGGGCCAACTTTAAAAAGTTATATCCATCTAGATGATGATCTGTGCCTCTTTCTTTTTTGTTTATTGTTTTCTCTGAACGCATCGAAAATTTTACTAATTTTTCAATAGAAAGGCGCTTATCGACAGGCTGTTTTTTATAAATACCGTACGCTTCCTTGTGATAACGCTCAGCTGTTCTTTCCAATATATCATTCACCCTAGTTTCGAATTCTTCTAAATTCTGTGGAGCTATATCTGCTATGTCCGAAAATGAAGGTGGCCTAGGTTCAGGTATTTTAAAATCATAATAAAATAAAGGGAGTTTTGTTCTTCGTAAGTTTACATTCATTTTTGCGTAAAAAAACGCATTGGCATCATCTAATTCGATCTGCTTATCCATTTTCAACCCCATTAAAAATCTGTTCTGACATTTTGGAAACTGCATCAATTGATCGTGATTCAATTAGATGAGCATAACGCCGTGTCATGGAAACGCTACGATGCCCCAATAAATGACCGATCTCCCCCAAAGAAAGACCTTGAGCAAGCATCTCCGTTGCATATGAATGGCGACAGTCATGCCCTCGAAATCCCTTCAGCCTAGCTCGTTTGATAGCCGTCCTAAAGGCACGCCTAAGTTCCAAAGGTTTGTTGTTGTGCTGGCTGGGGAAAATGTATCCTATGCATGAGCCCTTAGATGCAAGCTCACGAAGCATCTCTAATGCTAGACCCCGTATTGGAATTGAGCGCACGTCCGTATTCTTGGACTTAGTGATGGTGATTTTTCCCACGAATAGATTGACATCAGCCCATTTTAGACATCTGATTTCATTGTAACGACATCCTGTGCTAAGGAGAAGGACCACAAAGGTTAACAGCAGCGGATTATCGCTCACCTTGCAGGCTTCTAAGAGACGATGTCGTTCTTCAGCCGTTAAAAAACGCGTTCTTTCACGAGGCTCTCTTTCCCGGGATATTTTCTTAACGGGGTTTTCCGATGTCCATTCCCATTGCTTCATGCAAACGCTCATAAGATGGCTCAAAGTAGCCAAGAACCGATTACAGGTGCTTTTGCTGCGGATGATGCCCTTTTTGGTCGGTTCAGTGAGGAGCTTTTGTTTCTTCTCGACTATAACCGCTGGCCTAACGTCATGAAGAAAGAGCGAGCCGAGTTCCTTTTTCCACCAAAGGAGGTGACCACGCTTGACAATCGATACGGTCTGTTCGTTGAAATATCGCTCAACGGCTTCTTCAAATGTATGACGCTTAGATTCTGAATAAAGTTGGTGCCTTCCACAGCGAATATCCGCCTCTGTTTTTTGAACCCAGGCCTTCGCATCCGACTTTCGATCAAATGCGGCTGTTAGCATGGGGTGGCCTTTCAGGCGAATTTCAGCCTGGTAGCGCACGCCCCCGCTTTTTACTTTTCTTTCTCGAATAAAACCCATTTTTGACTTCTTAATAAGCGGCAATAAGATATATAGTCCTTAGACCGGTCCATCTTCATGCTTGATTTTCAGTAAGTTAAAGGGAGTGTTCACGTTGATGCCGTAAACTGAACGGAATCGACACTCCAAAGCGATCCTCAAAAAAAAATTTCAAAGATCTGTTTTGGGTGATTTAAGGAAATGTAGCACTACGGCTATATTACGGCATTCTCCGGCAAGAGAAAGGTTGGCCAGAACTGGAATCGAACCAGCGACACAAGGATTTTCAGTCCTCTGCTCTACCGACTGAGCTATCTGGCCATAAGGGCTCTAACTGAAACAAGTACAGTAGGATAGAAGAGTCGGCAGATTTTAGGCAATCACTTTATGAGCAATGCTGCTTTTTTAGTCGCTTTTGGCTTTAGAGCAGTCATATCTTTGACGATATTCACAGCCTCTTGCATCTGGAGATCACAGGCGCCCCAATTATTTTGAGCGGATAGCACAAACGGCTCCCCATTCTTTTCTTGCTTGAGAGCCTTTAGAAAGAGGGTATAGTCTTTATCCTTCTTTAGACGGCAACCGCTGTTTGTCTTCAGCTCAGAGAGCATCTGAGTCCATACGGAAAGTTTTTTTTGTAGATTGGGGAGATAATTTTTTTGAAACCAAGGTTTATGGCGCGGCTCTACATCTGAAAGAGGATCATTATAAACAGAAGGGATCCGATCGCTTTTTAATGGATATTCCAAATATCTCTCGCCGATGGGAAGTTCAGAATAAGCTGTTGGAACGACGATATCTGCGCGCACCCCTTCGATCTGGGTGGTGCGCCCTGAAACTGTGTAATACCTGCCGACTGTGACTTTAAAATAAGATGCAGCAGAAGTATCTGTCACAGTCTGGTACTGGATGGTTCCTTTTCCATACGTGCGATCATCCCCAACGACAATAGCCGTTCCGTAGTCTTGCAAGCCTTGCGCTACGATTTCTGCAGCAGAGGCAGAGCCTCTGGAGGTTAGGATGACCAAGGGCCCATCATAATAAGATCTTCCATCGAGATCTCGCAAGTATTGAGTTTCTCCATGGGCATATTTTGAGATGACAATGACCCCGCTGGAAACAAAAAGGCCTGCCACCTTAACTGCCTGATTTAAGAATCCCCCCGAATTTTCTCTCATATCTAAAACAAGTCCATTGAGATTGCCCTGGGCTTTCAGTTCACGCAGCGCCCTGCGCAGATCCATCTCGCAGCTTGCACTCCCATTACTCTCATAAAAAGAAGGTAGATTGATCTTGCCAATGATCCCATCGCCATAGGGCTCGCTGGTAAATTGCACTCTATCATCTTGCATCACAATTTTTTCCCGCTTGAGAGTGATGCGATAAAACTGCACATCATTTTCTCCTACAAATCGGCGAAAACCAAGCTCGATCCTTCCGGTTCCAGAACCTTGCATCTTTTTAAGCACTTCTTCATAGGAGGATCCCTCGACTGATCGCCCATCAATTTCAACAAGAAGATCTCCTTCAGAAATTTTACCGCATCGTTCGGCCGGCCCCCCTTTGATCATGTCATGGATCACAACCCCATCAATCCCTTCACGTAAAACAACACCGATCCCCTCAAATTGCTTCTCAAGGCTTGTGCGCATTTCATAAGCTTCTTCTGGGCTAAAGTAGGAAGTATGCGCATCTAAACTCTTTGCCATTGCTTTAAGCACGTGCATACATAGATAGTGCTCTGTTGCGCCAGCAGAGGCAAGGTAAGAATTTTCCATGCGGGAAAATCGTCTTTCCCATAAATCAAATAGCTTTTGACGCTGTTGAGCATTCCAGGCGCGCAGAGTTCCATTACGATGCTCTATCCTTAAGATCTGCGAAAGTTGTATTTTAATTCTTGATTTTAACTCCGATTCTGAGGCTGCATAATCGTTATAAGAATCCATCGGGTGGGTCTTAGGGACCTCATCGCTTTTAATCAATTCTCTGATCGCCTCTTGTCGATACCCCCGTGCCCGGATGATCGACTTTTGAATCATTTGGTTTAATGCAGCAAACTCGGAAAGATCATTTTGATGGTATTTTTGGACCATGCTCTTTAATTGCCCTTCTTTGGGATCAAAATAAGGGCGGGTTTCGGAGGAAAGTAAGTATAGCTTTTCAGAATCGAATTGTTGAATGAAAACTTTTAAAGTGCGTTTGGCAAGAAATGGGGAAAACTCTTTATATTCAACATGATAACCAAGCATCTCCTCCATCGCCGCTTTGACATCCGATTTTTTTAATTGAAATGCTCCAGAGAGGGAAGAGAGCAGCAAAAAAAGGGCAAGAAAAGAGGTCATCATTTTTATAAACCGAATCTTCATATCACTCCTTCCGCTGATGGCGAGATGCCCTATTCGTTTTTTATCTGAAATGATGATTTTAAAGAATTATTTTTCACTTTTTTGAAAAAGGAATCGTATAACTCAGATTATTCCCTGCGACCTATGTAGATCATTTTTTCTCGAAAATCGATATACATGGGATGATGCTTGCAAAAGCTCATACCGAGCAGCCCATCCATTTCGTGCCATTCAGGTGATATATCCAAAAGGTACAAGTCGATCGGACCAAACTCTTGTCCACCGATGACAAAAAGGGAGGAGGAAAAATAGTCCAGATCACAGGAACTTGTTTGATATTCTTTTTCTTGATACAGAGAAGATCTGACCCAAGTTGTGGTAGCTCCTGTATCAATAACGAAATTTTTCTCTCCTATATCCGTTTGAATAGCTAAAGTGACTCCTAATGGAGTCATCTTAAAAGGAACTTTAAGCATCCCCTCGATGGGATAATCCATTTGTTTATTGACATTGTCAATAAAGGCGATCCTAGAACGGGGAAAATCCAAGAAGAGGTTTCTTCTTTTTAGTAATGACCTTCCAATAGATCCTTTTCTTGGGGAAGGAACCTTTTCGTCCCGTCCCCGTATAATGCCGTTGTGATTGAACTCTTCATTTTTTTCTTCCACAATGACATCGAAAAAGGCAGCATCTCCGATTTTAATGTTCGGCACGAGATAATTTTGTGATTCATAGCAATTACCCTTAAAATCTCTAAATTGCGCCATTCCATAAGGCTTTTTATACGCTTCTTGCAAAACTTCTTTATCTAAGCTCATTTGCGCACTAGATCCAAGGTCGATAATCACTGGGTATCGCTTCCCTGCAATTTTCATTTCTATCAAAGGGATGCGAAATTGATCAAATGAAACAGGCATGAATTTGCACTTGCTACTGCTAGCAAAAGAGTAAAGCAGAGGAATACATGTTAATGCTACGATAATACTGAAAGCGATCAACCCATTTTTTTTCATTTACCGACCCGTTTCATATCTATCTCCGATATACACCATTGTGTTTTTGAAATCGATATAGACAACATGTTTACTCAAAAAATCCATACCGATAAGACCATTCATTTCTTCCATATCAGGGAACTCACTAAGATAAAGCTCTTGACGTCCCCAATTTCTTTCCCCTATGACAAATGCAGAACTTGTAAATTTAGATCCCAGCTCATCTCTATGGGTGTCATTCTCTTTTACAAGCAATGATTTAATTAGAGAAAATGTTGATCCTGTACAAAGAGCTAGTCTTACCATTCCCCTATCGGTTGAAACAGGAAATGTCACTCCCCCCGCACGTTCAATCATCTCAAAAGGAACTTGGACCATATCTTCGAGAATATACCCGATTTTTTTCAGCTGATCCTTGCTATTGCAAGCAATAATCGTAGAATGAGGAAGATCCAACATCAGATTGTTTTTTTTTAATAGCGGCATCCCTAACTCACCTAGCATTGCATCGGCCTCTGCTACGACAACATTCTTAAAAGTGAGATCTCCCATCGTTATCTCTGGGATAAGAAAAGTAGCCCGCTCAATTTTGTTCCCATTGATGTCTTTAAACTGTATCGTTCCGTGAGGTTTTTTTTGAATGGATGAAAGCACCTTTTTATTCAGAGTCAATGGAACAATACTACTTAGATTCAGTAACACAGAATAGCTCTTTCCTTGAATGTTGATTTCAGCGGTAGGCAGATTGGAGGGCGCGAATGTGATAAACATTCGCGCATATTCGGTTTTAGAAGCAAAATAAAATACAAAAGACCCCATACCTATAGCAGCAATAATTAATGTCACGTAGATATTTTTTTTCGCTCCTATAGTTCCAAACATCTCACTTTCCTCCTATGGGAATGCTGACCTGACCTTGCATCTGATGGGAAGTATTTCCATTTGAGTCCTTACTCGCTCCACCACTGACCTCAATACGTCCACCATTTTTAAATGTATACCCAACGCCACCATAAACGCGTTCATTTCCGTTGCTATCACTTTCTTTCCCCGCAGAGAAATCTATCCAGTTCCTATCATTTCCCTCTCCCTCTTCACATAAAATAATACGACCTTCATTACACAAAAGAAAAGAGACATCCTCCTCATATTCTGATTCCATTGCCTCCAAAACCTGCTCCAATTCCATTTTCCCTAATTGCACAGATTGTGCATCAGAAAAAGATTGCTGTCTTGTCGCGATGTATACATGCCCTAATGAAGTATCGCCATTACTGAGCTTAAAATCGATAAATCCATTACCTTCGCCACTATCTTTTACTGAAAAAGGTCTATAATGGGGATTATCCATCGGATATTTGCTGGCAACTAACACCCCTCTTTTACATCCGTCTATTGTCGTGTAAAAGTGGGCATACCGATCTTTGAGGAGATCGTAAACACTATCGACTTCAATAATTTCTTGCAGGCACACGACATCAGCATCTTCATTGAGGACTTTTTCCAAAAGACCCTCTAAGGTGAGGTCCGCCTCCCATTTCGGATCAAAATTAAGAATTGTAAGGTTTTCCCCACTGCCTCTTTTGCTGTCTGCAATACCTGGAAGATATACATAGTCAGACACATGAGGCGCACTGTTTAAAAAATTTTGCACTACATAACGCTGGTAAGGGTTCAACGTTTCGTCCTCTAGAGCTCTTTGCGCATAGGAGATGATCGCATTTTGCAGGACGATATTGTGGAAAACCTCGTCATTCATTAAAGCATAAAACTCTTGGGCAATCTGAGGATCTGCGGCAGCAGCATGCATTATATCTGCATATTTACGCCTCAATCGATTCCACGCTCTTAAAGTATTTTCAAATGTTTGCTCCTCCTGGGGAACTTGTACAATTTCTTCACTTAAGCTGCGTATATGATCGATCCCATGATAAACATAGGATTCAATTTCTTCAGCTGTTTTAGAAACAGCTTCGCCGGAGACCCCTAAAATAGCTTGTAACACAAAAATAACAGTAGCAAATGCACTTGAAAAACGACATTGATTGTTCATACAAAACCCTCCCTAGTTTTTTAAAAGATCCTACTGCGCATAAAAATTTTAAATCAAAACAAAAATTGGATGGGATGGAAATATTTTATTTTTGCAATAAATTCTCAACTCCAGCTATAGTGGCCAGATGTCTTATTAGACTTTAGTGGTTCCTTCATGTTTAGAAGGGATCATCCGTTAAGCAAAAATGCGTTTAAGGAGAAAGGCACAGATGCCAACATTCAACCAATTGGTACGATTTGGCCGCAGACCGAAACCCAAGAGAAAGAAATCTCCGGCACTGCAGCATTGCGCGCAAAAACGAGGTGTTTGCCTGCAAGTTAAAACAAAAACCCCAAAGAAACCCAACTCAGCCCTACGAAAAGTAGCTTGGGTGCGGCTATCTAACGGTCAAGAAGTCATCGCCTATATCGGCGGCGAAGGACACAACCTGCAAGAGCACAGCATTGTACTCATTCGCGGTGGAAGGGTAAAAGACTTACCAGGCGTGCGCTACCACGTCGTTCGAGGGGCTTTAGACTGCGCTGCAGTAAAAGACAGAAAAAAATCGCGATCCAAATACGGAGCGAAACGTCCTAAGTAATATTAGGATACCTGCTTTCCAATAGCATAGGTATCCTGGCTCACCATTGCCTCTTTTCATATTGCAAAGAGACAATCGCGGGCCGGGCGTAGGGAACCCCCTATTGACCCAAGTGAAATGGATTTATTTGCAATAACATAAAGAATTTATCGAGGAACACATCATGTCAAGAAGAAGACGAGCTGTAAAAAGAGAGGCGGAGCCAGATCCCCTCTATAACAGCTATATTTTGACGAAATTTATCAATAAAGTCATGTACAGCGGCAATAAATCAGTGGCCCGCCGCATCGTTTACAATGCAATTGAAAAATTTGCTAAGAAAATCAAGGCCGAAGATCCTCTTGCTGCTTTTGAACAAGCGCTTGAAAATGCAAAGCCATCCCTTGAAGTAAAATCCCGCCGTATCGGGGGCGCTACTTACCAGGTTCCCGTTGAGATCGCAGCAGACCGTCGTACAGCGATGGCCATGCAATGGATCATCAAATATTCCCGCGAGAAAAAGGGGCGCTCCATGGAAGAGTCCCTCTCTGCAGAACTCATTGATTGCTTCAACAATCAAGGGTTGACAATCAAGAAAAAAGATGATACTCACCGCATGGCAGAAGCCAACCGTGCATTTGCGCACTATAAATGGTAATTTTAGAGGGATCCTATGGGAAAACGACCTGATACAGATGAATTAATAAATGTCCGTAACGTGGGGATCATGGCCCACATCGATGCGGGCAAAACGACAACTACGGAAAGGATTCTCTTCTATTCCGGAAGGCTTCACCGCATCGGAGAGGTACATGAGGGCGCCGCTACCATGGACTTCATGGAGCAAGAGCGGGAAAGAGGAATTACGATCACGTCCGCATCCACAACAGTTTACTGGAAAGGGCGGAAAGGCCAAATGCACAAAATTAACATCATCGACACCCCGGGGCACGTTGACTTCACTATCGAGGTCGAGCGATCTTTGCGCGTTCTCGATGGCGCTGTCGCTGTTTTTGATGCCGTGGCCGGTGTTCAACCCCAGTCAGAAACTGTATGGCGCCAAGCAGAGCGCTATAACGTTCCTAGGATCGCGTTCATTAATAAAATGGACCGCGTTGGTGCTGACTACTTTATGGCTGTCGATTCGATGAAAGATAAACTCGGTGCCAACACTGTCATGGTTCACTGCCCAGTTGGCTCTGAATCAGAGTTCAAAGGGATGGTCGACCTCATCACGATGAAGGCCTACCTCTTCCTCGATGAGACGATGGGTGCCAAGTATGAAATCGAAGAGATCCCTGCCGATCTGCTTAGCCGCTGCAAGGAAATGCGCCAGCAAATGCTTGAGGATTTGGCAACAGTTGATGAGGGCAATGATAGCTTCATGACAAAGGTGCTAGAGAATCCTGCTTCTGTCACAGAGGATGAGATCCATGCTGTGATTCGCAAAGCTGTCTGCACGAACAAAATCACACCTGTTCTTTGCGGAACCGCATTCAAAAACAAAGGGATTCAACCCCTCCTTGACGCCATCGTTGCGTGGATGCCATCCCCTCTTGACCGAGGTCTTATCAAAGGGATCAATTATTCCAACAACGAGCCTATGGAACTTGAACCCAGAGATGACGCGCCTCTTGCTGCACTTGCATTTAAAATCATGTCCGACCCTTATGTTGGCAGATTGACGTTTGTGCGCATTTATGCAGGAACTCTCTCGAAGGGTTTAAGCCTGCACAACACAACAAAAGATAAATACGAGCGCGTCTCCCGCCTCCTTGAAATGCATGCTAACCAGCGGAAAGACCGCGATGAGTTTTTCACAGGAGATATCGCTGCTTGCATCGGTCTTAAGTACACAAGCACTGGTGACACCCTTTGTGCTGAAGATACCCCTCTGCTTCTAGAGAAGATGGATTTCCCAGAACCTGTGATCTCCATGGCTATCGAGCCTAAGTCAAAGGCGGATAGAGAGAAGTTGTCTCTTGCATTGAGCTCTCTTTCAGAAGAAGATCCAACATTTCGAGTCACTACGAACGAGGAAACAGGTCAAACGATCATCGCCGGTATGGGAGAGCTCCACCTGGAGATTTTGCGCGACCGGATGTTCCGCGAATTTAGTGTGGAGGCAAACGTCGGCAAACCTGAGGTTGCCTACAAAGAGACGATCACAGTTCCAGGTAAAAACGTCACTAAGTACGTCAAACAATCAGGTGGACGGGGTCAATATGCTCACGTCGTTATCGAGATTGAGCCTAATGAAAAAGGCAAAGGGATCGAAGTTGTCAGCAAGATCGTTGGGGGCGTCATTCCCAAAGAGTTTGTCAATCCTGCGATTAAGGGGATTACAGAAGGTTTGGCAACAGGTGTACTTGCGGGATATCCCCTTGTCGATGTCAAAGTAGCAATTGTCGATGGATCCTACCACGAAGTTGACTCAAGCGAAATGGCATTTAAGATTTGCGGGTCGATGTGTGCCAAAGAAGCCGCTCGCAAATGTCAGCCGATCATCTTAGAGCCAATCATGAAAGTGGTCGTCACAACTCCTGAGCAATTCATGGGAGATGTGATTGGCGACATTAACCGCCGCCGTGGAAAAATCATGAACCAAACCACGCAAAGAAATGTCGTGCTCGTCGAATCGGAAGTTCCGTTAAGCGAGATGTTTGGATACTCGACACAGCTGCGCTCTTTAAGCTCTGGCCGTGCGACTTATGTGATGGAACCGTCTCACTTTGAGCGTGTGCCGCAAAAAATCCAAGATGAGATTACCAAAAAATAAAATCCACCCCGGAATATTTAAGATATGGCAAAACAGCAATCAAGACAAAAAATACGCATTCGACTCAAAGGCTATGACCAGCGCGTTCTCGATCGCGCAGCAGTCGACATTGTCGAAACCGCTAAGCGCACTGGCGCTCGGATCGCAGGGCCAATCCCTCTACCTACAAAAAGAGAGATTTACACTGTTCTCCGCTCTCCTCACGTCGACCGGAAGTCGCGCGAGCAATTTGAGATCCGCACACACATCCGGATGCTAGATATCCTCAACCCAACGCCAGAGACGATCGACAAATTGAAAGTCCTCCCTGTGGCAGCAGGTGTTGATATCAGCGTTAAAGCATCTTAAGCCGAATGTGTTGCTCTTTAAGCCCCGATGCACTTTATATCGGGGCTTTATACTTGCCCTGTCTTGCGGTAACAGACACTCTATTTGTCAGTGGGAGTGTAAATCACTAACTTGTAAAGTTTACTGTCTGTATTATTCCGCGCGTGTACGATACGGCCATCAAAAAATTTAATAGACTTCTCTGCGAAAATCCATTCTGGACGAAATTTGTGGACTCCCTGAGGTTTAATCGAACATTTGCATCTCTTGATTGCTTTTGGCGGATGGGTATTGTCAATTTTATTAATTTCCCATGCATTCAAAACCATATTCAAACTATGATCAAAAGAATTTAACGTAAACAAAACTCCATTAATTAATTTTATATAAATTTCTTCATTGACAACATTCCGTAAGGCAATTTCAGAAAAGATTTTTATATTATCAACAGTAGTGATATCGTTAATAATAATCCTATTGCTATCATTAGCTACTGCTGAAAATATAAATTTCCATTGAAAAGGTTCCAATTTATTTAAATTCCCAATCGAAGAAGGCATCCGTATTAAACAATTAACTTTTTTAACTAAACTTAACTGATTTGATTTAAATTCAAAAAAACTAACATTATTAATAGAACAAGAAACAATATGATTATTATATTTCTTTAATCCTATAATTTTATTTTGATTATCATCGGCATCAAAATCAACAAGTTCTTTTCCAGTTGTAGTATTATAGACCTTAATTTTTCCAAATGCACAACCAGTAAAAAGGAGATCATTATCTAAAAGCATAGAAAATATTTTAACTTTAACCTCAAATAATTGACGACATTTTTGATTTGCAAGATCCCAACTCTTTACAACTCCATTATATCCGCCGTATAAAAGATTCTCAGACTTAACAAATTTATGCACATTAAATAAGAAAGAATCTTCAAAATAATTAATTTTTCCAGTCTGCATATCAATCATGCCAGGGCCAACATCTTGAAATAGAACATAAACTTTCTCGTTTATTATTTTTAAAATATCAAACCACTCATTTACTGGAATTTCTTTCCGGCTCATACCTATGTTAATATCTTTCTTAAGGTTAACAAAACGTTGATATAGCCCCATACACTTTTGAACTTGAAGGATAGGGTATCCACTGAAAGCTGTTTTAATTATCCCATCACGGGCAAATGCAACGATTGCCTCTTTAAGCTCAGGATCGTTTTTGACATTTTTATATACATACCATTGGAAATATGGATCTGCCCCAATTTTTTGCTTAAAAAATTGAAAATCAATTATTTCTTTTTTAGATAAATATAATTTATTATTTGCATGACAAGTACATCGAAAAGATAAAACATCTTTGGGCCCTAAATAAGAAAGAATATGAAGAGACGGACCAGAAGGTAATTTGCATGCATTTGCTTCTGAATTTATGATCATTTTAAAACCTATTAGTTTATTTATGGTGAATTCAACAATCTAGCGCAACGACCGTGGTTAACCGCTCTCATGTCAATCTATTTACTAATAGTATCAAAAACATTGATTTAATTTCATTGCTTTTATTTAAAAATTGATCAAATATAATAATACTATTTTTAATACAAGAAAATGAAGATTTTTGATGTTATTAGTAAATAGATTAACATGAGAGCAGTTAATACCAGGGCCTTTTGATTAAAAATACTTTACAGTCCATATGTCCTTTATCCTTAATATCCTGCCACTTGCGATCCTGCATATCTGGAGTTTGACTAAATTTGGCCTGCAGGGACGAGCGAGACAAAATCAGATCTAACTGACCGACGAGATCAATAGCGCTAGCTATTGATTCTGATGAAGCCGCAGCCCTCATCTGCAGGCTAAATTCAGTCTAAACTCGAGTTACTTAGGGGTAAACACAACTAACTTACTGATGTTTCGATTGTTTTTAAAAAGTATAATAGAACCATTAGCAAATCTAATCCGATCGCGTCGGAATATCCATTCTGGACAAAATTTGTCGAATCCCTTTTCTTCGAAGAGAGAGGAAGTAGTCTTCCTTGTTTCTATCCAAGTTGGCGGTTCTTCAGGACAAACTTTTTTCATATTCCATATCGCGAGAGGCGTTTTGTTCAAGTGACAATCACTTAATACGAAAAGTTTTTCATTAAACAATCTTACACATGTATAATCATCTATATTCTTATCTAAAATCATCATTGAAATATTATTAATATCGGAAACGTCCGAAATAGCGATTTTATTGTCCACAGTTTGTGATAATATAAATTTTCCCTGAATTATCTTTGAACCAGTTCTATACATACTTCGGCAAGTGAGTCTAGAACACTTAACTTCTTGTATAGAAACAAGATTATTTATTGCAAACTTGTAAAACCTAACTGAATCAGAATGCGAAACAATATAACTATTAAAATGACTTAATCTTTCGATTGGTTTTTTACCTTCATTGTCTTTATAATTTACGATCATTTCCATTGTTTCAATATTAAAGACCTTGATTCTCCCGTTAGAACAGCCCGCATAAAGATGTTTGTCATCTAAAAGAAGAGATTCTGCAGAAGACTTATTGATCATAAACACTTTATGACACTTTAAGGTCGCAAGATCCCAGCTTCTAATGGACTTAGAGGCAGAATCAACTGCGTATAAAAAATCTTTATTTTTGTCGAATTTATAAACATTAAAATGAAAAGGATCTTCAAAAGACTTAACTTCGCCATTTTCTATATTAATCTCTTTAAGATACGGGGTGCCCAAAACATAAACTTTAGAATTCTTGATTTTTAAAATCTCACAACAGAAGTCAAGGGAAATTTCTTTTCGAACCATATTCTTATCAATACTTTCGTTCATATCAAGAAATTTTTGATGTAGACCGATACAATCTTGGAGAAGAGGATACCCAGCTGATGTTGTTTGAACGACTCCGCGGTGTATCAAAGCGACGATTGGGTCTTTATATTGAGGATTATCTTTCAAATTTTCATAAACATACCAGTCGAAATAAGTTTTTGTTTCAATTTTTTTGATAAACAAAGAAAAGTCGATTTTTTGTTTATGATTTTTATAAAATTCATTATGTCCTTTGCAGGCAAGCCGAAAGCTAAAGACATCCTGATCACTTAGATAAGAAACTATATTGAATGTTACAACAGCAGGTAATTTTGTTCCGCATCCATTTATAATCATTTTTTAACCTATAAGCTTGGTAGTTTTATTTAAAATTATTAAAAAAATGTTATAATTAAATCCAGTATTTTAAAATTTAACTGATCTAATTTATTAACTAATATTACATAATTTATTGAATTAAATCAACTGTAAAGAGTAAAAAATAAAGTTTTGAAAAAAAATTTATTTAAAGCAAAACATGCTATACGGCGCTCAGCCAGGCTTAAGGATACCCCGGGTAATTGGGCTCTTCCTGGTAAATGAGATCGTAAGCCGGAGGACGCTCCCGCTTCATGTATTTGCCAATGACCTTCCCATTTTCGACAATGAGAAAGTAGTGATTCTCAGCGATGATGTTATTGCCGCTATCGATCCGTTCGATATATTCATATTCCTCAATCCCCCCTTCCTTATTGTGAATCGCATACGGTTTGCCGATCTCTGATTGGAGTTTTGAAATGGGGGTGCCCACTTGAATTTTGTCATAGTCGCTATAGGTCATCAGCGCTGCCCGAGAAAAGCACCCACTAAGGGATAGAAATGCAAGGCATAGCAAAAGAAGCTGCTTTAAGTAGTTGGAGTTTGTTCCCATAGACGTCCTTGAATGAGGGTGCGAAATTGATCATCTGTTGCATACTCTGCGCGCATGAGGTAATTCTTGTCATCTTGCAATTCGTAAAGTTCGAACCCTTCAAATCCGATCTCTTCGATACGAAATTCCCAGGCGATCACTTTATCGTTGATTAGCCCTTTTCCTGTTACTTTGCCAATTGCTTGATTTTCGAGGTCAATCGAAAATTCTCCACCTGAGAGATCTCGAATCAAAAATTCATTGTGCATGATATCGGGCAAGCCTTTCACCTGAATCTCCTGGAAACATTCGATCGTCCCATCTTTGCCTGCACTTCCGATATTCCACCGCGTGAAGAAGGTCAATTCTTCTGAAACCATATTTAACTGAATCTTACCCTGGCCAAGCCAGGTTCTTGGGGTAAGTAAAAATTGATGTTGATTCATTAAAACATAAACCTTCTGCTATAAATACTTTGTAAAATCCCAAGAGCTGTCATCGTCGACAAGACAGAAGAACCCCCATAGGTAATCAGCATCAAGGGCACTCCAGTAATGGGCAAAAAGCCACACATCATTCCCATACTCACGAGCATATGCATCGCAAGGTAGGTCGTGATCCCAGCAGATAATAGCCGTCCAAACCGGTCATTGGCAACAGCTGTCACCTGAAAACTAAAATAAAGCAAACCGAAGAAAAAGAGCAGCAAGAAAAAAACTCCTACTAAACCAAACTCTTCGCTATAGGCTGCAAAAACAGAGTCGGTATGGGCCGCAGGAAGCCACTTTTGCCCTGTAAATTCACTTTTATGCCAACCGCTGCCAGTCATCCCCCCGAGTGCAATTGCCGTCTGGGAGGCCTCCTGGTGATAAGTATGGGGGTTGAGGCGCTCATACTGGTATTCTTTAATCACTTTGGTCGCTATTGGACGAAATTTATCATGATCGATAAAGCCTAAAAACATCATGCTAATAAAAACCAAACCTACCAGCGCCATTAAGCTCATGACACGTGTTACACTTTTTTTAATCCCTGCAAAATAAAACATAACAAGAGCAATCGGATAGAGAACAATCGCTGTCCCTAAATCGGGCTGCTTCAATATCAGAATAAATGGAATGAACACAATCAACAAAGCTTTCAACGTCACACCTTTGCGATCAAGATCTCTCCCCTTGTTTTCAAGGTAAAGACTTAAGGACATCACAACAATGAGCTTTGCATACTCCGAGGGTTGAAAGGCAAAATTAATCCCTGGGATTCTATACCAACGGTGAACATTTTGAATCGCAGGGACAAAAAACAACCCAAATAGCATTAGGAGCATCCCAAAATAAAGGAACCAACTCCATTTTTTAAGTTTGCGATAATCCAATCCTGCAAAAAAGAGGTAAACGACCCATCCGATAGCAAACCACCGGATCTGATTCTTGGCAGTTGGCGTGAATAAAGTGACCTCACCCATATCAGACAAATCGCCAGTTGTCGCACCAATCACTAAAATGCTGATGAACATTAAAACCAGAAGAATGGGGATGGTCCGAAAGTCGATCCGGCTCAAATATCTATGGTCCCACATGGAGGTATCCCGATGGTGCTAAAATAAAAGTGGATTCTAATTTTACTTGCATTATACTTGGTAGCCAACTTGGCGTTAAGATCAATTTTTTAAGAGATTCTATGCCCAGAATTAAAAATATTCATTACATCCATTTCGATACGATAGACTCGACAAACACGTGGACAAAGAAGAACGCGTCCACGTTAGACCCCAATCAACTCACCTGCGTTACTGCCCTTGAGCAGACTGCAGGACGGGGAAGTTTCGGGCGCAAATGGATTTCGCCTAAAGGGCAAAATATCTATGCTACCCTCTTTTTTTGCGTGCCTTTAGGGTGCCCTTATCTCAACAATATCGGGCAGATCCTATCGTTATCTTGTGTTACCGTCCTTAAGAAAAAAGGATTCCATCCTCAAATCAAGTGGCCCAACGATCTATTGCTCAGCGGTAAAAAGGTCGCGGGGATCCTGTGCGAGACCACTCTTTTTGATGATACAATAGGGATTGTGCTTGGAATTGGGATCAACGTCAACATGCAACAGGATTATCTGGATATGATCGATCAACCGGCAACTTCACTCTCCCAGCTCAGCGGTCAGACGTGGACCCTTGAGCAGATCATCGAGCCTATCCTGAAGGAGTTTATCAAAGATCTTGAAATCCTTGAAACCCACGGATTCAAACCTTTCCTCTCGGCTTATGAAGGCCTGCTCTCCTCTAAGGGAAAAGCGATCAGCTGCCATGATGGGATCCATACGTTCAAAGGGATTTGCCATTCGATTAATTCTGACGGAAGGTTAAATCTACTTTTACCTGATGGACAAATGAAGATTCTGTCCGCAGGAGAAATCAGACCTGGGTGATTTTGGAGATCCTCCCCTTCCTAAAGGAAGGGGATTCCTACGGCATTCAAATCAAAAAAACTTTCTTCGCAAGACGCTAATTTGGTGATCCCACTTTTTCTTCAAAATTACTTTTTCTTCAAAATTATCTTTTAAACATTGCTCAATCAGGTTCATCCATCTTTCTCTTTGATTTCTAGTCTCTTCTGTCCTCCCCGGCATTATATCTATATCATCTATTCTTCCTGAAATTAAGACCGTGCACTCTGAACCTTGAAGATAGGCCATACAGTGAATTTCTTCGTTACTATCCTTTTTTCTAATCATCCAATGACTGCAATCTCTAGGAGGATGAACCAGCTCCGTACTCCTTTTTCTGAGCAAGTGTTCTGCAAGGGAACCTGATATAGGCATATTATGGTCATCTAATATATATTTTTGAGTTTTGTATCCTTGAAGTTCACTTTCCTGCACAAACTTTTTATGGAAGTTCTCTGAATTGTCTTTATGTAATTTAAAAACAAAACTTTCACTCTTTGAAAAATAAACTTTAAACATACACATTTTACCAAAATTATCCGAGTCATCAATTGCCGAAATAAAAAATGTTTTCCATTTTTCTATGACTTTTTCCAATGCAGACTCATTTTGATTACAAGTGATCAAAAAGTTTCTTAGAAGAGCTTCGTCTGCATACATTTTGCACTCTTTACTTACCTGTGAAAAAACAAACAATTCACGTACAGACAAATTGGAAAGAATATTCAGTATTGGTCCTGAACTTAAATCAAAAAAACTAAAATCATTATTAATCATAAAAACCTAATATTTATTGTATTCATTATTAAATAATAGACAATATTCGATTTATTTTCAATTGTTAAAATATTTTTGTAGGCGCAAAATTGAAATGTCGTAATCCCGCAAAATAGAAATGTCGTATTGACAAAAAATAATTTGATATATGAAGAGGCTAACCCTACCAAAATGAGGAGGTTAGCATGGATAAGGGGATTTTTATGACAGAACAAG
>CAJCHM010000079.1 GCA_903970255.1 Acidobacteriota bacterium | reverse complement strand
CAATGACTTACATACATTTTCATAGGGGTTTAGTACAAAAGTGCTTTTTCTCTATCAAAACGCCTCAAATCCTCGTACTCAAAAAATGAGAGTTCGCGAAAAAATTTTCCAAAAAACAGTCTATTTTCTAGAGGGAATTTTGTTAGCGGGAATTGCTGCTGACCAAGAGATTTACTGGGTCAAATTTGGGTCAGTACTGGGCATGATTTGTCGTGATTTGCAGTAATTTGGGGTGATTTTATTTTGGATTTAGTGGTATGTTGCTCTGTGAGATGTCAGGTGGGATGAGGTGTTGTTAGGAGGGGGCCGTGGACTTAAAATCCCTTAGGCCGCAAGGCCGTGCAGGTTCAACTCCTGTTCCGAGCATCTTGTACAGCACGATCGGTTAAAAAGTACACATTTGGGCCGCGAAGCCAGTTTGCAATTCCCTCTATTAATTGGGAATTTTTTCTAAAGTTGTGCTGTTTTTAGGAGCCTTGCATAGATGTTCAGGAGTCCAGGCGTAATTTCTGCTCCTTTTATGCCGAGCTTCCTGCTCAGAATGTATCTTGGGAAGAACCGAAGGTTTTTGAAAATAACGGATGATCGCTTCCCGATTTTCGATTAATAATGCGCGTATTTTTTCCGCCCCTTTAGGCGCGGGACTCATGAATACAGCTTGATCATTTGTTTTTGGCAAGTGGATCTTTTTATTTGAGAATGGAGGCTTATAAAGGTCGAGCACGGCTGCAGCTCTTTTATTAAAAATAATGAGATTTCTTTCGAGTTTTTTTAAAATCTTAGAGGGTAAAGGATAGGTGCTGTTTCCAGAGCGAACGATAATTTCTGCTTTTTCTTTATGTCGCTTGTTTAGTAATTGAATCGATTTTGATATGTTATCAATTTTTTTTATTCTCTTTCGTACGCCTTTCCATGATTTAGAGTATTCGGGTGAATTATTGTTTTTACAAGAAAAATAAGCATTGTAATTTTCTGCGAAACGGATTGTTAATTTCAGAAAACAATCGATTTCTTTCAGGTTTATTTTTATTGATGCATTATTTTTATAATGAATATTAATTTTATTGGACAATTCTTCAAGAGTGGCATTTCTGCTTGCAATGATATGAAACTGCGGAGGATTGAAATGTGAGTCGATTTCATTTTTAATAGATTTTAATTCGTCGATAAATTCGTTGACGTTATGCATATAAGTAGGAAGCATAATAGTATTCATGACGACACCATTTGCAGTTTGACTATACTGGACTTTAGCCATTGGAGCGGGGCGATTTTTCTAGATAGCGCCCGCAGGCAGCGGGAATTTTGTAATGGTAGGTTTGAATATGCCATCATTACAAAATTCCCGCTGCCTGGGGGATGCTACCTGGGAAAATCGCCCTGCTCCAATGGCTAAAGTCCAGACTACAGGGATCTTATCTTGAGAAACCGCATCTTGTCAATATATACCGGTGCTACTTCAAACGCACCTGTCATTTCTGTTTTAACGGCCCCCTTTTCCCTTCCTACTTCGAATAATGTCCCTGTTTGGGGAAAGGAAAAATGGTCGCGTTAAAACAAAAATGACAGGTACGTTTGAAGTAGCACCGGTATATAATATCAGGTCGTGCACGAAATATTGTACTACTGATCCTTATGTTTTACTGCGTAAGAAAAAGCTAGGAGTTGGAAGAAATAACCGCAAATACCGATACTGATTAGAATAAGTGCAAGGGGTATCTGGTTTGTCTCGTGGATAGTTGCTATCAGGGTGCTTGCAGCGCTTCCTCCTAAAAGCTGAATACATCCATATAATGCACCGGCAAAACCTGCGATTTTACCAAAAGGCTGAAAGGCGCCTGCAAAGGAGTTAGAGAACATCATCGCTCCTCCTAAAGTGAAAAACCCCATTGGAAGCATGATGACCATCGTGTTTAGGTAGCCGCTTAAACCCAGTCCGAGCATGAGGGCGCCAGAAAAAAATACAGTTGCAATGCCGACAACTAAGATTCTGTGCCTTCCAAATAATTTGATCAAAATCGCATTTAAAACTCCTCCCAAACAAAGACCTGCTCCGGTAACCAAAGCCAGCCAACCATATTGTACCGGACTTAGTCCTATGATTGTTTGGAATAGAAAGGGGCTAGAGGTGAAATAGGCCGCTAGCCCCCCAAAAGCTAGGCTTGAACACAGGCTATAGCCAATGAAAATGGGGCTTTTGAGGAGATGAAGATAGGTTTGCAAAATCACTTTTGGTTTTGTAGCCGCTGGATTTAATTCTCTGTTGGTTTCAGGAAGCCAAAATTGAATTGATATTACGCCTATAATTGTAAAAATAAGGATAAGGAGAAAATTAATTCTCCAACCCATGTAGTGTTGAACATAACCACCAACGGCAGGTGCAATTGCCATAAAAATAGAGGTTCCCACTGCCATCATTCCTCCAAAGCGCGCAAGAGCATCGCCTGAATAAACGTCTCTCATGATTGCTCGTCCAAGAGCTGTGCCAGCTCCCAATCCCATTCCTTGCAAGATACGGCCTAGAATCAGAAAGAACATATCTAAAGAACACATGCATAATACAGTTCCAAATAGGCTAACCATCAGTCCGAGTTGCGCTATTTTCCTACGCCCTATTTTATCAGAGAGGGGGCCATAAAAGAGTTGGGAAAGGGCAAGGGCTAGGAGGTACAGAGAAAGGGAAAGCTGCACCCAGCTTCTTGGAGTATGAAGGGCAACTTCAATGGAGGGAAAGGAAGGTAAATAGATATCAGTTGCCACAGAGCCGATGTTCATTAAAACAAGCACTGTGGGGAAAAAAGTAGCTGTTGGTGGAGTGGTATTCGACATGACTCCATATTACTAAAGTAGATTTTTATGAAAAGATTAGAATTTTCTGTTGAGATCGGGAAGATGGTGCAACGAAAACAAGAAAGGCGCCATTTTTTATTTTAACATGAAAATAAAATATGCTAGGTTGTGGAAAAACGAATAAAGGAGATGGGGGTGGGTATGGTTAAGAGTGGTTTTTTGGTGACATTATTAGGTTTGACTTCGAGTTTCGCTAATTTTTCAGCGAATAATCCTGTCCCTTCATCTGGGGCGGGAGGGTCTGGTCAAGGGACATCTACGCAATCAGTGTGCATAAAAGAATGGGACTCCTGTCTACAGATTGGAGGCAATTATACCCATGTCAATTTCAAGCCGAAGGGTAATCCTTCTTTTAGGGGGAACCTGGGGGGAGCGCAAGGATTGTATGAATTTCGTCCCGTCGATCGTTTTTATGGCGCTGCCAAGTTAGCATGGAAAGAAGGGAACACGCATGGTTCTGCTGGAAAACGCTCGATGTTGTACATCGATACTCAAGAAAGGGTGGGTTATACTTTTGGGTATGATAATAGCGACGGGAGATTTACTCTCTATACTGGACTTGGTTATCGATATAATGGACAAAAATTAAGTCCTAACGGGGGTCCTTCTCTCCAATTTCGATATAATGAGATCTATGTCCCTGTCGGTTTTAATCTGGACTATTCTTTCAATTCATGGTTTTGTTGGGGGATTGATTTCACTTGGATGGCACAGGTCTATCCTACAGTGTTAATCACATCATTGAAGGGCGCTCGCTGGTCGTTGACAGACAAGCTTGCTAACTTTTATGTAGATCTTCCATTTACTTTTTCATTAACAAAAAACAGGCGGTTTTTGCTCATTGTAAAGCCTTTCTATGAGCGTTGGCTAGATGGGCGCACGACTGCAAAAACAGACGAAGGAATTCCATTGGATTTGCCGGGAAATACCTATAATTACTGGGGTGTTGATCTCAACTTTGGCTTTTGTTTTTAAATTTCGGTGGGGAGAGGATGTTGATAGTCTGTCATCATCCTCTATTTACTATCTTTCTCCTTCCTAAAAATCGAATCTCATTGCTTTATTTTTGGAAGACAAACTAAAATTTAATTTTTCAATCGCATGAAAAAACAGGGAATATTTTATGAAGAGTTTCTTTATCCTGACCGCTTGCATTTTTTTTGGAGTGGCCCATAGTGCCTCAGATACCTTTTCACAGGATCGCTTAACTTCCTTCTATAATACGGCACTTTATGAAGCCAAACAAGATCTATATGAGGCTAATCTGTCAGGCCCCCCGCCTGTTGGCCCGGCTCCTATAACTGGATATTTGCCTGTTGTGATTTCTAATACCACGGGCCAACCTGATTCACAGGTATATGTCATCTTAGCAGGGCAGTCAACGGTTGCTGATTCAACGCAGTACTTTTTCCAACTGGGTACAGGCGGTATTCTGACACCGGTCGCTGCCTCTTCCACTACTTTTTCTGCCAATTATTCTTATCCGCTGAGCAGTCTGCCCAGCTCGGCGACAGGGGCTCATGATTATCTCGTTTATGCACCGAGTCTAAATGGCGCCCGATTCTATTTTTCGATAGGATCTCCGATGTTCCTTCAATCCGACACTTTGACAACAGCAACTCCTCCTAATCAGATCGTTGCGCCTACCTACTTTGCTTTCTACGACCCCAATTATAGCAACTTATATGAGTCGATAGAGGTCACATTCTTCCCTAATGGGGGATCAGGGGGCGCTTCAAGTATCCCATGGACAGCTTCTGTAAACACCACAGAGGTTGATGCGTTTGGACTTCCCATTCAGATCAGCTACTACTCCTATAATTCTGCATTCCCTAGCACTGTTACGCCGCTTGTCCAAGATCCTAACGCCCTTCCTTCTGGATTTGGAATAGGTGGGCTAGCTACGGCAACCACGCGTAGCACCATATTAACAAGTGTTGTTAATGGATTGACCTCAGGAGATGAGACAGGCAACGCAGTTTGGCCAAGGCTTGCTATCCCATTTTATACCGATCCGTATACAGGAACGGGTCTTCAGACTTATTTGCGCGTCCTCTCTCCAAAACAGAGTTTGGGAAATGCAGCAAATCCCGTTGTTGAAGGGGGATTAACCTCTTTTCATTTACCAGCGGTTCAACCAGGACCTACGCAGTTTAAAAACTACAATTATCCCCCTTTCCCCTCCGACTATCTTAGCAGTACAAGTTATGGAGACACAAATTCTTTTCTAACGGATCTGTTTAGTTACTACTTATCTTCACATCCAACTCCAAAATCGTTATATATTTCCACAGGAGGAGGCAACCCCACAGTTTACCAAGGAGTTGCTACAGGCACATCTCCTAATTTGCTACTGACATTTACAGGAATTTCAGGACCTAATACAGGAACCACTTGCACTTTGAGTCAATCTAATATGAATACGTTCAAAATGTATTCTGGGAGCCAGTTAATGAGTGGATCGGGAGCAGAGCCCTCTCCTGATGCCACAAATTTAGGGTTCTATTTTGGAGACGCCTTCACTGTAGGATTTTTGCCGAGCACTATTGGGACATCAGCCTCTACTCCCATCAATATCACCGATGCAGTGACGTGGGAGCCTGCGAATATTCCCAACTACTATACTCCGCAATATACCTCTATTAACGGAGGACCATGGTTGGATCTTTATGCAAAACAGTTGCACTCGGTTGCAGTACGGAATACTGTCTCGAGTGATTTAAATGGGGTTGGATTATGTTATGCCTATGACTTTGATGATTCCTTAGGGATTAGTGGGACGATTACCCCCTCTAATTTGACGGCAACTAGTTTAAATCCTTATCTTGGGATTACCCTGGGTGCGATAGACACAAGTATTCCAGATCCCTACTCAGATCAAACAGCTTACACTGTCGTATTTAACCTTTTGGATCCTATAACAACATCTGTGCAATATCAACAGGGGAATGGACCCTGGGTAAGTGTTTCCAATGGCCAGTCTGTGCCAGGGCTTGTGTCCAATAGTACAAATCCACTTCGGATCCAATACACTAATGGCCAAGGACCAACTGGCACTCATGAGTTCATCGTGTATCTCTATTACCAATTCCTGCAGCCTGTGAATAGTTACAATGCGTCAGAATTGAGCATCATTAATACAACCACAATTGTGCCCAACGCTGTCCCTCCAACACAGTTCACAATTACTTTGGGACCTTAACCGCTCAAGATTTAATCTGGACTTTAAGCGCTTTTCCCAGATAGCATCCCCCAGGCAGGGGGATGCTATCTGGGAAAAGCGCTCCGCTCTAACGGCTAAAGTCCAGTTTCAAGAGGCCTAAAATCTGAGGATCTGTTATTCTCTAGAACTGAAAATATGCACACTTTCTGGTCAATTTTTCCTGCTTCTTAGCAGGCAAAAATTGTCTGGAAAGATCTCTTGAGAGGGGATGATGAGACATTTAAAAATTCTATTTGAAAATAACCAAGAGTGGGTAGCTTCAAAAATCGGTAAAGAGCCTGATTATTTTACCCGCAGATCGCTGGCCCAGGATCCCTTTTACCTCTGGATTGGGTGCTCTGATAGCAGAGTTCCGGCTAACGAGATCGTTGGGTTGGAGCCGGGAGAGCTGTTTGTTCATCGCAATGTTGCTAATCTTTTTCCCCATACCGACTTTAACTGTCTTTCTGTGTTGGAATACGCCATCGATTTGATCAAGATCAAGCATGTGATTGTCTGCGGCCATTATGGTTGTGGAGGTGTTAAGGCGGCAATGGAAGATCACCATCTGGGCCTTGTTGACAACTGGTTAAGAAATATCCGCGATGTTTACGCCAGGCATAGAGAAGAGTTAGATGCAATGATGGATCAGAAAAAGCGCTATAATCGCCTTGTCGAGCTGAATGTTTTGCAGCAGGTCTTAAACGTATGCCATACAACAATTGTGCAGGGCGCGTGGGAGCGCAAGCAGCCTCTTTCTGTGCATGGCTGGGTGTATGATATGGAATCGGGGAAACTCAAAGACTTGGATTGCTGCCTCTCCAGCATCGACCACGTTGAAAAGATCTATCGTATTAACCTCTCCAAGTAGTACTCATGATTCACAAGAAAATTCCTCTTTTCTCTTTAGTTTTGCTCATCGTTGCAGCAATTGATAGTATTCGCAACCTGCCGGCATCTGCGCTCTTTGGAAGCGCTTTGATCTTCTTCTTTATTTTTTCGGCAATTGTTTTTCTGATTCCAACTTCTCTTGTTGCGGCAGAGCTTTCTGCGACCTTCCCTGACAAAGGGGGGGTTTATCACTGGGTGAAAATGGCATTTAATGAAAAATGGGCGATGGTCGCAATTTGGCTGCAGTGGATCAATACGATGGTTTGGTATCCGACGATTTTATCCTTTATTGCGGGTACAGCAGCTTATCTCATTAATCCTGAGCTTGCTCAAAATAAATGGTATCTTATCTCCTGTATCTTGATTGTTTTCTGGGGGATGACGCTGGTGAACTTGAGGGGGATCCATATGTCTGCTAAGATTAATGGGATCTGCGGACTGATTGGGACAATTTTTCCCATGATTTTTTTGATTGTGCTTGGCGGTGTCTGGGTATTTAATGGGCATCCTTTGCAGATTAGCTTAAACGCAGAAACGCTTTTCCCCTCTCTTGCTAATTCGACCAACTGGGTCGCTTTAATTGCAATTATGGCCTCTTTTCTAGGGATAGAGCTGGCAGGTGTACATGTCAATGAGATACGCAATCCTCAGCGCAACTTTCCCAAAGCGGTGTTGTTTTCCAGCGTCTTCATTTTATTTTCGATGATCTTTGGATCGCTTGCCATTGCTTTTGTTCTTCCGGAAAGGGAGATCAATTTGGTGGCTGGTGTTATCCAGGTCTTTAGCAATCTATTCGAGGCTTTTGGTCTCAAAGGGTTAACTCCGATTCTTGCCGTTTTAATTGTCATCGGCTCGATTGGCGGGATGACCAATTGGTTAATTTCCCCTGCAAAGGGGTTGATGCATGCTGCAGAATATGGGTACTTGCCCCCCTTTTTTATGCGCAAAAACAAGCACGGGATTGCTCAGAATATCCTGATTACCCAGGCTATTCTTGTCAGCCTAGTTTGCCTAATTTTCCTTCTGGTGCCAAGCGTCAATGCCTTTTATTGGTTCCTAACGGCACTGAGCACAGAGCTCTATATGATCATGTATATTCTCATGTTTTTTGCAAGCTTGGCCCTCCATTATAAACATGTGGACCGAAGAGGGCTCTTTAAGGTCCCAGGTAGGCATGTGGGGATGTGGATGACGTGTCTTTTAGGGCTGTTTGGATGCCTTTGCACTATTTTGGTGAGTTTTTTTCCTCCGGAAAACGTCAATATAGGTTCCCACTTACGCTACATTCTTATGATATGCGCAGGGAATGTGCTCAGCATTTCTCCAGTGCTGCTCTTTTTTTGGTATAAAAAGGCCTCTATAGCTAGACTTTAGCCCGCTGCCCGGGGGGAGGTGCTATCTAGAAAAATTGCCCGGCTCCAATGGCTAAGGTCCAGTATAAAATAAGATTCCACCCCTTTTTTTGCCCAAGACGCTTCCAAAATAACACCTCCGCAATCAAAAAAAATTCTTATATGGTATATTTTATTTGATAATTAATAAGAAATTTTATAATTAGGAAGTAAGCTTGAGAATGTTAGTGGTGGATTGTTGCTCATGACAATCCGATCAAGTGGACATGAAATAAGATTTGAACTAAAGAGGAACCCATGGCAAAAAAGAAAGCAAAAAAAACAGCAAGAAAGTCAGCTAAAAGGAAGACAGCTAAGAGAAAAGCTGCTCCAAAAAGAAAGACAGCTAGAAGGGCTAAACGCAAGCCTACTTCTGCAATGATGAAGAAAAGCATGACTGGCGGATGTTCTTCTTGCTAAGCTTCTGATCTCAGTTGAACCTCGGAAAGATCCCTTTTCGAGGTTCATTTTTTGTGAAACTGGTCTAAAATTTTCAGTAAAGGTAGAAAGCTAAGTGCTTTTGCCCGGCTCTGTCTTATCACTCCCAATCTCTTAAGTTCTTTCAAATCGGCAACTGAACCCTTGAATCTATCCAATGGAAAGATAGGATGCTTAAAAAGGGATAGACATGTCTTGGATGAGATATTGGGAAGGTTTGCTCGAAGCTGATCGTAGAGGAAAGAAGACTGCTTGATTGCGCATTTGTACCTCTTGGATGTATAGATAATCCCTTTGAGGAAAAAGCGGATCCAATCTTCCCAAGCTTCTTCCTCTGTTGTTTGATAGAGGGTCTGAAAATATTTAAGCTTATCGAGCTTAAAATAGCTGCTTAGAAAGAAAAAGGGGCGGGGTAGCACTTTTTTTTGATAGAGAAAAAGCGGAACCAAGATCCGGGCAATCCGTCCATTGCCATCCATAAAGGGATGGATGATTAAGAGCTGAGCAAAAATCAGAGCAAGTTGGAGCAAGGGCTCTTTTTCATCCTTGTTGATGTATTTGAAAAGTTGATCCATCAAGGGAGCCACTTGACTCACTTTAGGAGGATAAAAATAAGCTTGATGGATTGAACACCCCTTTGGTCCGATCCAGTTTTGACGGGTTCTATACCTGCCGCGATCGAAGTTAGGGGCAGAGTTTTTTTTGATCCTATTGTGAATTTTGCAGATTTGTCCTTTGGAAAAAGGGTTTTTAGCCCTATCGCTACAAGCAAAGTCAAGAGCCTCCAGGTAGTCATAGATGGGAAGTATCTTATTTTCCTTTGGTGACTGAATGAAATTTTTGAATGTAATCTCGATTTCCTGCGACTCGAGTGAATCGATAGCTTCAATTGCAAGAAGCGGGGAAAAGATCTGTTTGGGAGAAGTGATTGATGCGAGAGTTTCTCCAAACTGCTTTATCGCATCGTTGGCAATGTCCAACAGGTGTGAAAATGAGCGTTTTTTCAAATGAGGGGGGGGAAAGGGATGTGGAACAAAGGGATCCACTTTTGTTTCCTTGTCTGATTTAGGCATGTTTTACTCAAAGTGGACTTTAGCCATTGGAGCGGGGCGCTTTTCCCAGATAGGGTCCCGCTCCAATGGCTAAAGTCCAGTCAAAGGAGTTCAATGCTTTCATATCAGCTATGAACCTATTTCGAAAATAAATTATTTCTTATTTTCGAGATAGGTTCAAGTCCTTCATTATTTCGAAAAAAAAACCTTAATCTTATCAAAGAAACTGCGTTTGCGCGGTGAATTTTGCTCTTTTTCTAATTCTGCAAACTGTTCCAGGAGCTCTTTCTGTTTATCATTGAGGCCCACAGGGGTCTCAACGATGATCTTGACGAGCATGTCCCCTTTGCCTCTGCCATGGACGTTGTAAGAGCCCTCTCCTTTGACGCGCAAAACTTTGCCGCTTTGTGTCCCCTCAGGGATAGAGATGCGGCATGAGCCTTGATGAGCGGTAGGAAGCTCTTTTTTGCAACCTAAGGCAGCTTCAGAGAAGCTTAAGGGAAGCTCAACAGAGATATCATCGCCCTCTCTTTGGAAGACTGAATGGGGTTCAACGGAGATGAAGACATAAAGATCGCCAGCTGGCCCACCGGCCTCTCCGGCATCTCCATATCCAGACATCCGTAGCCGCATGCCGGTGTCTACACCTGGGGGGACTTTGATTTTAATTTGCTGTTTCTTCTTGACCCTGCCATTTCCGTGGCAGTCGGAACAAGGATCGGTAATGGTCTTGCCTTTACCATGACACTGAGGACATACACTGCTCATGGTGAAGAAGCCGCGGCTTTGATGGATTTGTCCAGATCCTTTACAACGGGTGCATTTTTTCACACCGTTTGCAGTTGCAGCACCTGAGCCGTCGCATTTAGAACAGGCAGCGTAGTTATTAAGAACAACCTCTTTCTCGACCCCGCTCATCGCCTCTTCAAACGAAATGGAGAGATTCATCTTCTTGCTTGCACCTTCCCGTCCGCTATCATCAGAGCCTTGCTGGTCAAAACCGAAGAAAGAATCAAAAATGGACTCTCCACCGCCGCTTCCACCGCTGCCCCCTCCACCTCCGAAAGCGTTCATGAAGGTGCGTAGAGCCTCTTCCATAGAGGAAAATCCGCCGTGTTCTCCACCGCCGCCCATCCCTGCGCCTTTTAGGGCATCAGCACCATACTGATCATAAATCTGTCGTTTTTTTTCATCGCCCAAGACCTCATAGGCTTCAGAAATTTCTTTAAATTTCTTCTCTGCCTCCTTATCGCCTTGGTTGCGATCGGGATGATATTTTAATGCGCTTTTTCGGTAAGCTTTTTTGATTTCTTCCTGAGAAGCGCCTTTGGAAAGTTCCAAAGCCTCGTAGTAATCGCTCATAACTGTATTATTTTCTTGATTTGCTTATATAGAGAATTATAGCTCATGAGACCTTAATTTGGCAAGAAAATTAGCAAGCGGGATGGTCGTCTGCTAAATCCAAGGCGTTACATGCTGTAATTACGTGGTTTAGTCTTTTTGTATTTTTGCGCTGCTTTGGATTTTGCCCGGCTTTTAACAGAAGGTTTGTCATAGAAGCGGTGGGCCTTTGCAGACTTCATAATCCCTTCTTTGTCGAGCTTCTTTTTTAGGGCTCTCAATGCTTTATCAATCGGCTCTCCGGTGCGAACTTTGACGCTTGGCATGGACATCTTATCCTGAGTTATTTAATCCCGCTTTAAGACCGATAGAGTCTCCAGCAGGGTTTGAATTTAAAATAAAAAACACACACATTTGACTATTTGTGTGGCCTAATCTTAGGAGATAGGCAGATATTTTTGCAATAGGCATTGCTGTTTTGCAGCAGAGCTGGTGTGAAAAGGGGTATGCAAGTACTGCAGTTCGACACTTTCAGCAGGGATAGGCTGTACTGTAGAGAGGTGTTGGACTAGGACGGGGAGGTTTGCGCAAGGTTCAAAGCAGGGTTTTGCCTTGAGCGCATCTGAAAGGGGATGTGTTGATGGGCCAATGAAGAAGTCGACCCCCTTAAGCTCAGAAAGAAGTGTCTGAGCAGAAAGAAGGGCAGCGCATTTTTGAACAGTGGTACTGCTGGAGATGGTACCTTGGACAACAAAATACTCTCCGCTGCGGGTGGGGAGCAAAAAGGCAAATGATCCATTTTGATTAGGTAAGAAAGCAAGAGGAGAGTAGAAGGGTTTAACCAGAACATTTAAACCAAATGCAAGGCTTTTAGCAACGGTAGCTCCAACGCGTGTCCCTGTATAGGATCCAGGTCCAATCCCTACTGCAATGTGGTTAAGTTCATTTATAGTCACCCCATGTTGGCCTAATAAATCCTGGACTGAAGTGAGCAGATTTTTTGAGAGCTTGTTCAAGTGGAGAAATACCCTTTCCGAAAGGATTTGATTACCGTCTACCAGGGCAATGAGGCAGAGATCTGTGCTTGTATCTATAATCAGGTAGGTCATGGGGGAGAGAGTAGCATAACCTCTATACTTCAGTACAGGGTCAATAAATGTTTTACTTAAAATTTAGCGTATTATATTTTTTTTCGAAAAAAAGAAAATATGCGATGATGTTTTTTGTTTGTTAGCGCAAAATTGAAATGTCGTAGTAACCAGCAAAATAGAAATGTCGTATTGGCAAAAAAACACTTTCAATCGAACCGCAGTTCATGGTTTATGCAACTGCGGCTGATTGCGCTTTTTTTGTCCGTTCCTTTATTATA
>CAJCHM010000078.1 GCA_903970255.1 Acidobacteriota bacterium | reverse complement strand
CAATGACTTACATACATTTTCATAGGGGTTTAGTACAAAAGTGCTTTTTCTCTATCAAAACGCCTCAAATCCTCGTACTCAAAAAATGAGAGTTCGCGAAAAAATTTTCCAAAAAACAGTCTATTTTCTAGAGGGAATTTTTTTAGCGGGAATTGCTGAACAAACCCTTTTATAATCAGATTTAAATATTTCAGATAGCGCTATGGAAGGAGATCCTAATTGGCTTATATGTCCAAAATGTAATAATGCTTGGGAGTCCGATTCAATGAAAGCTATGGTGATATGTCCTAAATCTGACTGCGCTTTGCAGAATGCTCGTATACTTCCTATTCGTAGATGAACAATATCAGTTAGGATCTTTTGGCCAGGCAGCTGATGCGCTAAGCGGTTCGACGATTGCAAACGGATCAATTGAATAAATTCTTTTCCAAAATTGGCGATTCTCTTTTCATGTGGTGTAAAAAATTTCGCTTTGCAACAAGATGACCAGAATGTTAGAAAAATACATGGGTTTATTTTTTTTAAAAAGGAGGTCTTATGAAAAGAAAATTGAGTTCTTGTTTATTTGCATTGTGTGTATTGGCCAACTACTCGCTTTTTGCAGAACTTTCCGCCGGCTCTGTCAAAGAAGAAGGGGGAAAATTATATATAAATGAGGGCAATGTTTGTATTACTACTAATGGTATTTTTCTGGACTTAGATGGACAGTTCCTTCCAATTTCTGCTGTCGGAAAGGATGAAAAAGGGACGTATATACCGGTTCTACTTCAAGCGTACCTGTAATTTCTATTTTAACGGCCCCCTTTTCCCTTCCCCCAAACAGGGCCTTATTACTTCGAATAATGTCCCTGTTTGGGGAAAGGAAAAATGGTCGCGTTAAAACAAAAATTACAGGTACGTTTGAAGTAGCGCCGGTATATAACTGCTTACTCGGAAGGGGTATGGATTGTAACCTGTAGGCGATGCGGAAAAGATTTTGACCAGGATAATCAATCGCGTGCATGCCCTCATGGCTTCTTGGCAAATCGTCCGCACTAAAACATGCTGATGATGACCATAACTATTCTGTTGTTTTTATACACTAATGGGTCACAAGCTTGGAGGCTGGGGTTTATGACTTGGAATCGAGGTTTGGGGCCAATTGAGGTATGTGCAACGTGTTCAAAATTCTAATTTTTTACCTTGCATTTTTGCTTTTCTATTGCCCCTTTTGTGTTCTTGCTCATCCAAGTGTAAATACCAATTGGAAAATTCATCAATCCCTCTCTTATCCAGAGGAAGCAGATCTGAAACGTTTGTTTCGCTACTTGTTTGGAGAAAACGAACTGGGATATTCGTTATTTGATCATAAACCTATGTCTTTTTGTTTTATTTCTACTGCTGTGCCAGGGTTCTCAGTAAAAGAGAATGTTTTTAAAATTTACAAAAGAGGAGCAATTCCGCTTTTTAATGGACTAAAAGTGTGCAATAACATGCAAAAGTTCAATAACAGTAAATTTATATTTATTTTTACAAAAAAAGAGGAGATTCCAGAATTTATTATTTTGATAAATAGAGCCCTTTTTACTCAAGCTGTTAATAAAGATATTGATGTTTTTAAAAAATGGTATGGATCTAAGTTAACGGCGGAATCTTTTTTAGATGATTTGGTAAACGCAAGAATTAGGGTCGAAGAACTTTTATCGCAGCATCTGCCATTGGGTATTTTGCTAGGTTATGGAAAGCATAATGCAGAATTATTTCATAGAAGGGAAATGCTCCTGGAGGGAAGAAATAAAATCCCATTTTCTTTTTTGATAAGGCCATCTTCCCCGTTTAAGTCAATTGAAGAAGAATTAATATATTTCGACCAAAGGCTAAGTCCAATCTATTCTGGTTCTCTTTTTCTTTTGCTTGCAAAGCCTGTAAATTTTGTGGCTGATTTTCAATGGAAAGAAACAAGGGACCTTCAAGCGCATTACTTGTTAGCCCATCGAGAATTAACCGAATTATTTTTAAGAGAAGATTGGTTTTACAAGATTTGGGAGCGTCTTTGTCAGGACGATTTCAGCAACTCTTTCTGATTTTGTGGCTGATCGGAGTGAACCTGGCCAGAGCAATGATTGAGAAGTGGAGCAAATAAATTTTGGGTTGTTTTACATCAATCCTTTCATATATACTGGTGCCCAAACAATCTGAAAAATTATGTCACAAGAAGTAATTATTGTCATTCCGGCTCGCATGGCCTCGATCCGATTTTCAGGGAAGCCTCTTGCGTCCATTTCTGGAAAGACAATGATCGAGCGTGTGTGGCGCATTGGCAAGGCAGTGGCAAGCGCCAGTGGGGTGGTTATTGCAACCGACCATCCCACTCTCAAAACTTTTGCAGAGGATTTTGGAGCTACAGTGCTCATGACCAGCCCCGATTGCCTTACCGGAACCGACCGCGTTGCGGAAGCAGCCCGCCTGCTAGGTAAGCCGGAGGCTATTTTCCTCAGCTTGCAAGGCAATGCTGTGCTCACTCCTCCCTGGGTGATCGAAGAGCTTCTTCAAGCGGTGCTTGCCGACTCCACGATTCCTATGGCCACCTGTGCTGTCCGCTTGACAGGCTCGAGCCTATCCGATTTCGTTTTCAGCAAAAGAGGGGGTAGCCCAACTGGCACAACGGTCACTTTCGACAAAAAAGGGAATGCTCTGTATTTTTCCAAGGCGCTTATCCCTTACCATCCGTATGAAATGAATCAACATCGGCCCGTTTATCTCCATGTTGGTCCGTATGCTTACCGCTTTGAAACGCTACAGCAATTGGACTCCCTGCCTGAGGGACTTTTCGAAGAATCGGAAAGACTTGAGCAACTCCGCGCTTTGGAAAATGGGATCCCCATCCGAGTCATTCCAGTCGACTACCGAGGCAGAACGCACGCTTCTGTCTACCGCCGACAAGATGTTCCCTTCATCGAATCAATCATCGCCCGCGAAGGGGAATTATTGTAATATCTTAACAAGAATTTTGATTTATGAGGGAATTGCATAAGTCCATTTGAGGCCAAATCAGCATCAAAATCATCAAATTTTGCCCGCAAAGCAACTTATGCAATTCCCTGTTATGTTAGCTGTTAGTATTCTTTGCTCAAAGGAGGTAAGATATGGAGCTTTTAAATCCTAGAGTGGATTTGGCATTTAAGAAAATTTTTGGTTCTGAAGAAAATAAGGATCTGCTCATTTCCTTTATCAATTCGGTTGTTTCAAAAGAGGATCAAGTCCTCGATGTACAACTTTTAAATCCTTATAACCCTAGAAATTTCAGGGACGAGAAGTTGTCCATTTTGGACATTAAGGCCAAAGACATTTTGGGCAACTATTACAATATCGAAGTCCAGATTTGCAACGATGGGGATTATGATCAACGTTCACTGTACTACTGGGCCAAACTATATACTGACCAACTCAGTGTTGGTGAACCTTACAGTAAATTGCGAAAAGCAATCGCCATCCATGTGATTAATTTTGTCAGTGTTCCAGATGCTCCCAACTATTGCAATCGGTTTGTAATCACTAATGAAGAGACAAATTTGCGTCATTTTAAAGATCTGGCAATTTACACCATTGAACTTTGTAAATTTGGCAGAGAGACGGATGAGACACTTTCCATGATCTTGCCGCGCATTAAAACCAGTTTGGACCGTTGGGCCGCCTTTTTAATAAAAGCTTCCAGTTTAGATCGCAATAATCTTCCCAAAGAACTGGATGATCCATGCATTCAAAAAGCAGTGGATGCGCTCACTAATGTCTCTTTAAATAAAGAAGAGCGTGAACTGTATGAAGGACATCTAAAATGGATGCGAACAGAAGCCGGTGCCCTGGCAACAGCGAAGGAAGAAGGTCGGGAAGAAGGGCGGGAAGAAGGGCGAGAAAAGGGTCGAGCGGAAGGATTAGAAGCAGCAGCAATAGCTATTGCGCTTAAGCTTTTCGACCAAGAGATGGAGATAGCGCTTATCAGTGCAATCACAGGATTGTCTGAAGCGAAACTTCTCAAGATTAAAGACCGTTCAGAGTGCTCCAAAACCGAATTTAGCTTACAAGACGTTAAGAGATAACTTCGACTACATCACTTTCCAATACAAAATTTTGAGAAGATCGCAGAGAGGATATCCTCTGTCACGTTTGTCCCGATGATGGTTCCCAATTCACTCAACGTCTTGCGCATATCAGAAGAGATAAATTCGGGTGAAACCCCGGTTTTTAACCCATCGATTAATGTTTGCAGTGCTTCTATAGCATTTGTCAAGGCCACGTAATGGCGTGAAGAGGTGATGACGATCTCATCTTTTGCGGGGGGGCCCTTATGCCAGATCATTTTATCGATTTGTTCTTGCAAGTGACCTAGGCCGGTTCCCTCTTTTGCAGAGACAAAAACACAAAAAGGAAAACCTAGATTATCCCCCTCCAGGGTTTGCAAATCGATCTTATTCCAGATGAGGAGCGTTTTTTCTTTGGGAGCTGAAGCAAGGAGAGCCTGAGATTCTTCACAAAGCCCCTGCGAAGCATCGAGCACAAGGAGAATCAGATCAGCTGTCTGCATTGCTTGCTTGGATCTTCGGATCCCTTCCCTTTCGACGACTTCATTTGTTTCCCGGATGCCGGCGGTATCGATCAGTCTAAAATGGAGGTTTCCCAGTTTCATCTCCTCCTCGAGAAGATCGCGTGTTGTGCCAGCAATCTCTGTGACAATGGCTCGCTCTTTTCCAAGGAGGGCGTTCATTAATGAAGATTTACCGACATTGGGAGGTCCTGCAAGGCATAGGGAGATCCCGTGGTTTGCAATTTTACCATCGTGGAATGTCAATTTTAGCTTTTGCATTTGCCCTTTTGTTGCTTCTAAAGCGGCAACGACCTCATCCATGGTAGCAAACTCGAGATCCTCTTCAGGAAAATCCACCCACGCTTCTAAAATGGCGGCAATGTCGACAAGCTGTTTTTGAAATGAGAGGATGTGCTTGGAGATTTTCCCTTGAAGCTGATCTCCTGCAATCTGCATCGCCAGTTCATTTTTAGCACCGATCAGCTGCTGGACAGCTTCTGCCTGAGCAAGGTCGAGTTTGCCGTTGATATAGGCTTTAAAGGTGAATTCTCCCGGCTCTGCTGCCCGGGCTCCTGCCTCTAAAACTGTTTGGAGCACGCGCCGGGTGATGAGGCTTCCTCCGTGACAGTGGATCTCGACGGTATTTTCTCCTGTGTAGGAACGGGATCCTAACATCACCAGAACCAAAACCTCATCGATCCTATTGCCACTTAAATCCCGAATTTTTCCAAAATGGGCAGTATGGGTCTGATACGATCGGATGGGTCCTGTGAAAATTTTTTCTGCAACGTCCAATGCCTCATTGCCCGAAATACGGATGATGGCCACGCCCCCTTCTCCGGGAGGGGTGGCAATCGCAGCAATGGTTTCCCCGGGCACATAGGCGCGGTGTACAAATTCCATAAAAATCCCTGAAGTTTAGAAGAGAGATTATACCTGAAAGGCTCGTGGTCTTCAACCGTCAATACGCTATTTTGTATAAAAAATATTTATAAAATAAAAAAATAGTTTATTGTCGAGATTGAGAACGCATAAGGGTAAAAAAGATGGCGCAGACAAAAGAACACTCCCGATTAAACGAAGAGATTCAAGGGGATGTTTTTCAGTGGCAGAAATGGGGGCCTTATGTTGCTGAAAGGGCTTGGGGAACTGTGCGTGAAGATTATAGTTGGAATGGGGATGCCTGGGGGTATTTCCCTTTTGATGCAGCAGCTTCGAGGGTCTATCGATGGGGGGAGGATGGGATTGCGGGTTGGTGCGATCGGTACCAAGTACTTGCCTTTTCTCCCGCATTTTGGAATGGTCAAGATCCTATTTTAAAAGAGCGCCTTTTCGGTCTTTCTTCTTTCGAGGGTAACCATGGGGAAGATGTCAAAGAGTGTTATTTTTATCTCGACGGCACCCCTACCCACTCCTACATGAAATATCTGTATAAATATCCTCAAGAGAAATTTCCCTATGAGCAGCTCAGAAAGGAAAATGGCAAAAGAAGCACTCAGCAAACAGAATATGAACTGATCGATACGGGAATTTTTGCTCAAAATCGCTATTTTGATATTTTCATCGAATATGCAAAGGCCTCCCCTGAGGATACTTGTATTAGAATTAAGGCAGTTAACCGCGGCGATAGAGCAGCAACTTTACATATTCTGCCGCAACTTTGGTTTCGCAATAGTTGGGCTTGGTGGGATGACCGGTTAGCAGAACCTACAATTGTCAAAGATTCAAAAGTTCAAGAGATCCTTTGCTTGGTAGCAGATGATGAAAAACTCCTCTCTCCTCCGAGCCTGCAGTTTGATTATCATTTGGGAAAACGGTATCTCTATGGACCCAAGGGAGCAACACTTCTTTTTACAAACAATGAAAATCCCTCCCCAGATCAGAAGTATGTCAAAGATGCATTTCATCGCTCAGTGATTCATGATGAGCAAAGCACAAATCCTCAAGAGATCGGAACCAAGGCTTGTTTGCACTACATTTATGAAGGGATTCCACCGGGTGATTCGATTGTCTTGCATTTGCGCTTTACAAATGTGCAGATGGGCGATCCTCTAGATGATGTGGATAAGATCATTGACAAGAGAAAAGAAGAAGCCGATGAATTTTATGAAGCTGTCCATCCAAAAAATGCAAGTTCAGAAGAGCGTTCGATCCAAAGGATGGCGCTAGCTGGGATGTTATGGAGCAAGCAGATCTATCTGTTTGATGTGAATCAATGGCTCGATGGGGACAATACCAAAAATAAACCGCCATCTTCACGTTATGAAATTCGCAATGTCCATTGGCGCCATCTCAACTCGATGCGGATCTTATCGATGCCCGATAAATGGGAATATCCTTGGTTTGCAGCCTGGGATCTTGCTTTTCATTGTATTACTTTTGCTTTAATTGATATTGATTTTGCCAAGGAGCAGCTTTGGTTTCTTTTATTTGATCAATTCCAACATCCCAATGGAGCAATTCCTGCGTATGAATGGGAATTCTCTGATTTAAACCCTCCCGTTCAAGCTTGGGCAGTGTTCCAAGTTTATGAAATGGAAAAAAAGCAAAAGGGAACAGCAGACACCGAATTTCTTCGCAGGTGTTTCTTGAAACTCTTGATGAATTTTGCTTGGTGGGTCAATAAGGTAGATAGTTCTGGAAACAACGTCTTTGAAGGGGGGTTTTTAGGATTAGATAACATCACATTGACCGATCGCTCTAAATCCTCTTTTATTAGTGGAGCAACACTTAGGCAATCGGATGGAACCGGTTGGATGGCGATGTTTTGTTTAAATCTGATGCGGATCTCTCTTGAACTCTCAAAAATAGATCCCAGCTATCAGACAATGGCGACAAAATTCTTTCAGCACTTTGTTTATATCGCCCATGCGATGAAAAAAATGGGGAATAAAAACTATGGGCTCTGGAGTGAGCAGGATCAATTTTTTTACGATGTGCTCTCCTACCCTAACGGGAAATTTTCTGAATTCCGCGTCCGCTCTCTTGTTGGGCTCATCCCTTTATTTGCTGTTGAAATTATCAGGCAAGAAGAGCTTGCTGCCCTCCCTGATTTTAAGAAAAACTTCGAGTGGTTTATCACACACCGGCAAGAGCTCACCCATGACTGTATTCTTCCGATCCGTAAAGAGGGGAAAGGATATATTCTCACGCTTGTTGACGAGGATCACTTAGGTTCGGTGTTAAAATATGTTTGGGATCCAGAGGAATTTCGTTCCGACTATGGTTTGCGAAGTTTGTCAAAATACCATGAGAAAAATCCCTTCTTTTATCAGGAAAGACAGGTGGGTTATGAACCTGGCGAATCCACAGAGCGGATTAAAGGAGGGAATTCAAATTGGAGAGGCCCCATCTGGCTCGCACCTACCTTTTTGCTCACTCAGTCGTTAAAGAAATTTGCAATGGCCTTCAGCGATGATTTTAAGGTATGCATTTTCAATGAAGAGCCTATCGATTTAGGAACAATGGCTAGATCTTTTGCAGATAGGGTGATCAACATATTCCTCCCCAATCATAGAGGTTACAGGCCCCTGTTTGGTGAGGAGTTTCCCTTTGCCGATGATCCTCAATGGAACAGCTACCCCCTTTTTTATGAATATTTTCACGGGGATACTGGAAAAGGACTTGGAGCATCCCATCAAACAGGTTGGAGTGGGTTAGTGGCAAACCTGATCGATCAATACCGTTAAAGTCGAGTTAAATACTTCTTAGAGCAGAAGTGATCAACTTTCCTAATTCTGGTTCCTCTGTAGTTTTAGTGAGGGCAGCTTTGATCGCCTTTTGAGCTTGCGCGCTATTATAGCCCAAATTGATGAGCGCTGAGATGGCATCGGCGACAACTCCTTGCTCTCCAATAGACCCGTGAGGTAGAGCAGCGGATGCTCCGATCCCTTTTTTGACTTTATCGCGCATTTCGACAATGAGCCTTTCTGCAGTTTTTTTACCGATGCCAGGAATTTTGCAGATGAGCTGTGTATCTCCTTGAGAGATGGCAACCTGCAAATCGTTAATTTCCATATGGCCCACAAGGCATAGAGCCGTTTTAGGTCCAATGCCTGAAACATCGACAAGACTCTCGAAGAGATCCCTTTCATGGGAGGTGAGAAAACCGAAGAGTTTTTGAGAATCTTCGCGCACGACAAAAGAGGTAAATAGCACGACGCTACAGCCGATGGCGGGAAGTTTTGAATAGTTGTTAAAGGGAATGAGGAGGCAGTAGCCGATTCCATGTGCCTCAACAATTGCCCGCAGTGGCGTCGATTCAATTAGTGATCCTTTAATGTATTCGTACATAGCACCTCATTTCTAAAAGATAACGAATTGGCATGGGAAATGGCAAGAGCAAGTGCATCTGCAGCATCCTCTGGTTCTGGTAAAATCGGTAATTTTAATAAGAGTTGGATCATTTTTTGCACTTGATTCTTACTCGCGCTGCCGTTGCCAACTACTGCAAGCTTAGCTTTTTTTGGCGTGTATTCAAAAATGGGTATGCCGCGGCGGGCTGCTGCAATCAATACAGCCCCTCTTGCCATTCCCAATTTTAGGGCGCTTTGCACATTTTTTTGAACAAATTGAGTTTCTACAGCAACTGCACTGGGGCAATAAGTATCTAAAATTTTTTCCAAACCATTAAAAAGAGCGAGATAACGGGCCGGCAATTCCTCTTTTACGGGAGGGCGGATGCATCCAAAATCGATCGGCTCTATGTGGGGATGGCAAACTTTGATCACCCCATAGCCGGTGATTCGCGTTCCCGGGTCGATCCCTAAAATGATCTGCTCTTCAAAATTTTTTTTCATGCATGCCTGTTTTTAATTATCTCTGGTAGGTGCAATAATCGATAGAAAAATTGTAGAACGTCGAGTTAGAGTATACAAAATTCCCCCGAGCTTGGTATTTTTCTATATTGAGAGGATTTGTTTTTATGAAAGTAAAATATTAACTTTAAAAAAGTCCAGTATGAGAGAATAAATGGAATCTCTTCGTAGCTTTAAGCCGCGAAACATCATTGTGCGCCTGCCCAATTGGATTGGGGATCTGGTCATGGCGACCCCGATCCTATCCGATCTTAGATCGGCTTATCCAGATGCTCGGATCACCGCGATGTGTCGATCTCCTATTGCTGAGCTATTAAAAGAAGATCCCCAAATAGATGAACTGTTCTGCTTTAGCAAGACCAGCGGTTTTGGTCGGCATACCGAACGGCGCAATGTCATTGAGAAGCTGCGTAAAGGGGGGTATGACTTAGGGATTCTGTTAACTCATTCCTTTTCTTCGGCTTGGTGGTTTTGGCTAGGGCATATTAAGTACCGTTTAGGTTATGAGTGCAACGGGAGACGGCTTCTCTTAACCGATAGCATTCCCTTTCCTCAAAATATTCAAAGTCAACATCTTGTCACCACGTATAAAATGCTTCTTGAGCCTCTAGGGATTCCCATCTCAGATACCGCACCCCACCTTTATCTTGCGCAAAACCAGGTCAATGCTGCACGCGCCCTACTGACCCAGCAAGGGATTCCAGATGGCGCGATTATCGTGGGGATCAATCCTGGGGCAACGTATGGATCGGCCAAATGCTGGCTTCCAGAAAGATTTCGCGCGGTCACTGAAAAGCTGCTCTGCGATAAAAATATTTACATCGTCTATTTTGGCGATATCGGGACGGCAAATCTTGTAAAAGAAATTTGTGCCTCCTTGCCGCCACGGGTTGTGAATCTTGCAGGACTGACCGGTTTAAATGAACTGGCCTGTTTGATCAGCCATTGCGATGTTCTTGTGACAAATGACAGTGGGCCGATGCACATCGCAGATGCGATTGCCACCCCGATTGTGGCTCTATTTGGTTCGACAAGCGAAGTTGTGACAGGCCCTTATCGATCGGGCACCATTGTTCATAAACATGTTGAATGCTCCCCTTGCTACCAACGCACTTGCCCTATTGATTTTCGGTGCATGAAAAAGATTGAAGCGGATGAAGTTTATGATGCAGTGATTAGAATTTTGGGTGCCAAACGTTCTAAATTACATGTGATTGCTTAACTTATGTTAAAAAAACTCTGGAGAAAATACGGGATTAACCCTTTCGACGCTTCTTTAAAAAGAGCGCACAAAAATGGCTGTCATCGATTTCTCATTTGCTGGAACCGGGGATTGGGTGATATCCCTCTGGGGTTGTATGCTTTAACCTACCGGATCCGTCAGTATATTCCCCATGCTCAAATCACCTTTATTACAAGAGCTGACCTTTGCGATGGGTTCAAGTTGCTCAAAAATGTGGATATTATCGTTGATCCCGAATGGAAAAGAGGGGTGGCGTTTGATCTTGATAAAACACTTTTTAATACTGGGCTTTGCCGAAGAGATTTCGATTTCATTCTAGAGAATCCCGATCCCACGCGCACATTGATGTGGCAGTTGGGGAAGCTTATCCCTAAATTGGAATGGAATCCGGAATGGGATTCTCTTTGCAACCGTTTTGGCTTAGATTCTGAGAAAAAATATGTAGGGGTTCACTCTCAAACCGAGACAATTTACGCTTATGAAAAAAATTGGCCCTTCGACTATTGGAAAGAATTTTTTGAAAACGCCTACCTTGAGCAAGGAGTAGAAGTTATCCTCTTTGGATTTGAGCAGAAACCTATTTTCAATTGTGCAGGCATCAACGATCTGCGCGGAAAAACCACTCTTTTTGAAATGCTATCCACGATCAAAAATCACTGCCGTTATATGCTAGTTCCCGACTCGGGTGTTTTGTCGATGACCTATTACCTCGATACCCCTTTTGCCATTGACATCGTGTCGCTTTGGGCAGACCCTAGACAAGGAGTGCTCAAACAAAATGTGGCCTCTCCCAACCCCCTGTTGCGCCACCGCCCTATGATTGCAGAAAATAAAGATTTGAAAACATTAAGCGTCGAGAGGGTTTTTCAATCCCTGTTTGAGGTTGGAAGATGAAACATCAAATTGCAGATCTTTTGTATTCCTTAGGTCAGTCTCAACTCATCAGCAGTATTCAAGAATTTTCTCCCGAAGAATTGGATATGTTCTGGGCTCAAATAAAAAAATATGATCCTCAAGTAGCCAAACTCCAAAGGGGGCTGCTTTTATCCTCGGTGCCAATTGCTGATTATTCCCCTTGGAATGAGTTTGCAGAAAGCGGTAACGATCAAGACCGTTTTAGAGGTGAGGCATTGATCAAGCAAGGAAAAGTGGGATGCCTTATTTTAGCCGGAGGGCAAGGAACCCGATTTGGATATGCAGGTCCCAAGGGTGCAGTTCCTGTGACTGCGATTAAAGGGAAAAGTTGTTTTCAGCTCTTTTCTGAAAAGTGTAAAGCAGCAGGTCTGTGGGCAGGAAAAAAACTCCCTCTTTGCATCATGACCTCGCCATCCAACCATGCTCAAACAATCCAAGTTTTCCAAAGCAACAACTACTTTGGACTCGACGCGGAACAGGTCTCCTTTTTTCAGCAGGGGATACTCCCCTTCATGGACGATACTGGTAATTGGCTCTTAGAAAAAAAGGGGAAAATCCTCGAGGGTCCCGATGGCAATGGGCATGCTCTGCATTTGTTTTTTCAAACGGGGATAGGGGAACAATGGAAAAAAGCTGGGATTGAATATCTCAATGTGATTTTTGTCGATAACCCTCTTGCAGATCCCTTTGATCCTGAATTTGTAGGATTTACAGAGCGCTCAAAGGTAGATGCCGCACTGAAGGCTATCAAGCGCTTAAATGTCGATGAGAAAATGGGAGTGGTCGCAGAGTTTAGAGGTAAACTCAAAGTGATTGAATATTCAGAAATTCCTTGCACAGCCTCACTGTTTAATCTTTCAAGCACGGGAATGTTTTGCATCAGGATGGATTTCATCGAATATCTCTGCAAAGAGATTGCCCCTGAATTCCCATTACATTTGGCGCGGAAGATGGCAAAAGTTTTTGATGGATCTGCCGAGCACCCTATCCAGATCTGGAAGTGTGAGAGATTTCTCTTTGATCTTCTAGATTATGTACGCGGCAGCGCAGTTTTAGTTTGTCCTCGGGAGAAGATCTATGCTCCCTTAAAAAATGCCTCTGGAGATAAAAGTCTTGAAACAGTCAGGCAAGCGCTTCTATTGCATGACAAACAACAGTATTTAGCTCTTACAGGGAAAGTGGCCCCTGTCGATGAGTTTGAACTCGATCCTGCTTTTTACTATCCCTCTAAAACTCTATCACAATCGCTTAAAGAGTTTACCCTCTTAAATAAAACCTATGTCAAACCCCAGGATAATGCATGCGGATAGGATATTTAGGCGCCGGTACTTGGGGTTTTTGCCTAGCCTCTCTTTTGGCCTCAAAAGGAAATCAGGTTGTCCTTTGGACGGCAAATCCAGAATTTGCCAAGGTGTTGCAAAAAAAGAGGGAGCATCCCAAGCTTCCTAAATGCCAAGCCGATGCCCGCGTTGAGTTTACCTCCGATTTAAAAGCAGCTCTTGAGGGGGTTGAGTTCCTAGTGGAGTCTGTGACCTCAAAAGGGATCCGCCCCGTGTTTGAACAAGTCTTAACTCTTGGCGGTGTGAACTGCCCGATTATCATCACTTCCAAGGGGATCGAGCAAAATAGCGGATTGCTCTTACCAGAGGTGGTCGTGCAGGTGTTGGGCCAAGGGATGAGAAAAAACATCTCCTGTATGAGTGGTCCAAGCCATGCTGAAGAGGTCATTCAGAAACTTCCCACCTCTGTTGTCGCAGCATCTTACGATCCTCTTTTAATGCGGCAGGTTGTAGATGTTTTTGGGACCCCCTTTTTTCGGGTTTATCCCAATGCGGATATGAATGGAGTTGCCTTTGGCGGAGCGATGAAAAACATCATCGCGATTGCCTGCGGAATTTCCGATGGTCTTGGATTTGGCGATAACACAAAGGCCGCTTTGATGACGCGGGGATTGCATGAGATCCGCAAACTCTCCATCACTAAGGGATGCAAACCAGAAACGCTCAATGGTCTTTCTGGAATGGGGGATCTTTGCGTCACATGTCTTTCCAAGCTTAGCCGCAATTACATGTTTGGGCGTTTGATTGCGGAAGGATTAGAGCCTCAAATTGCCCAGGAAAATATAGGAATGGTCGTCGAAGGTGCCTATAGTTGTGTTTCAGCCCTACAGCTTGCTCAAAAAAATCAGATTGAAGTTCCGATCACCCAAGCAATCTATTCGATCCTGTATGAAAAATTAAATCCAAGAGATGCGGTGAAAACCCTCCTTCAACGCGCGATCAAAGAAGAGCATTTATGATAGGAGTTCTTGAGGGACTAAAGGTTGTAGCCGCTGCAGAGATGGCCAAGATCGAGCAAGCAGCTTACGTAGATGGGGCCTGTGAACAATCTTTCATGGAAAATGCAGGTGTGGCAATAGCCAGTGTTGCTGAAAACTTCACCGATAAAAATCACCTTCCTAAAAACATCACTCTTCTTGTGGGAAAAGGCAATAACGGCGGAGACGCGCTAGCAGCTGGAGTCAATCTCTTAAAACATGGATTTAAAGTAGCAGCACTGCACCTTTACTTAATGGAAAATTGCACTCCTCTGTGCCAAATCATGTATCAAAAATTCTGTTCTTTGGGAGGGGTCGCCCGGCATGTTGCCGATGAGGCTTTTTTGCAGTTTGATGAAAGCCGGATTATCCTCGATGGCCTGGTAGGGACAGGATTTAAGGGAAAGGCCGAAGGGATCTTAGCTCTTGCTATTGTTTGCGCCAATCAATCTAAACTACCCATTCTAGCTATTGATATTCCTTCAGGGCTAAACGGGACCACAGGAGAGGTGGGAACGGTGGCAATCCATGCTACTGAGACGATTTTTTTAGGACTGCCAAAAAGCGGTTTCTTTCTGAATGAGGGGTGGGATCATGTGGGTGTTTTGCGCTATGCTTCTTTTGGTCTTGAAGAGAAATACATTTCTCAAGCAAAAGCAATTGCCTATTTGCCCAATGAAGAAACCTTAAGGCAGCTTCTCCCACCGATCAAACGCACGCGGCATAAATATGAAAGAGGATATCTCCTTGCAGTTGCCGGATCACCATCGATGCCAGGGGCTGCTCTCCTGAGCTGCGATGCAGCTTTGCACTCAGGAGCAGGTATTGTGCGCCTGTTCCACCCTATGGATATGGAAGTGCTTTTAAGCTGTGCGCCATTTGAATTGATTCGGCAGGGGTGGGACCAAAGCGATTTACAGGCGATCTCTCATGAGGCTCAAAGAGCTAATGCTATGTTCATAGGGCCTGGAATTGGCAGAGGTAAAGTGGCTGAGCAAATGGTGGAGAAGATCCTCAAGCAGATCGATCTACCCATGGTGATTGACGCAGATGCACTCTACTTTTTAGCAACAAATCCTCACTGGAAAATTCCCCCAGGATCTGTGCTCACCCCCCACCGAGGCGAGATGGATCGTCTATTGCCAAAGAGCCTAAACAAGAAGGACTACTTGGAGTTTTGCCAGAGTTTTGCTGATGAAAAAGATGTCACGATTGTCCTTAAGGGCGCGCCCACCTTTATCTTCCACCCCCGAAAATCTCCGCTCATCTTGACGCGCGGCGATCCTTGCATGGCAACTGCCGGATCGGGAGATGTTCTCACCGGAATTATCGCTGCAATGATTGCGCAAGGTTTAGATGCAAGGTCTGCCTCTGCATTAGCCGTTTATTTGCACGGGATTTCCGGAGAAGTGGCAGCTACAGCTCTGACATCCTATTGTGTGACCTCATCTGATCTCATTAAGTTTCTTCCCCATGCATTTCAGCTATTCTCTTACTGGAGTTTGGACTAAATTTGGCCTGCAGATGACGGCTGCGACCTCATCAGATCTAACTTCCTCCTCATCAATAGCTAGCGCTATTGACTTCGTCGGTCAGTTAGATCTGATTTTGTCTCGCTCGTCCCTGCAGGCCAAATTTAGTCCAAACTCCAGTCTTAGCCTTTCCATTTTTAAAGATTGACATGATGTTTCGTCTCTGTGTAAAGTTTTTGTAAACTTTCAGTAAAGTTTTACTGCGATTGCTAGCTGTTAGCATTAAGCAGTTTTTCATCCTATGGAGGTAAATTTATGATTAAAGCCTTTAATTTAAGCGAGCGACTTGCAAATGATATTAACGAATGCGCATCCGTAACTAAACATCTGGTTTGGAAAATTGGAGCGGAAAAAAATATTGATTTGGGAGAACAAGTTATAGATTTTCTAAAAGCGAAGGGTATATACCAGGAAAACCTAAATCTCATGATTCGAGAGAACTTAAATGAAGGAGAATTCGCTGAAATCAAAAAAAACTGTTCCTCTATTATCAAGAGATGCGATTCTGCCCTAAGTGCAGCGAGTTATTTGGCAAGAGTTGCAAACAATCAAGAGACTCAAGAAATTGATCCTCGTATTGTAAAGTTATTCCCCAAGCTAAAAGCTATCGAGGAAAAAATAAACTCAGGTGAATTCAAACAATTAGAAGATACTAAGCTTACTAGCTATATGGAGAGACTCGACTCATTTGATACAGAGAGACGCCCATGGCTCAATGATGCCACTGTCAATAGCGTTAACGAAGCTAAAGCACTTGCCAAAGGGCTTATGTTGAAATTCGAACGCACTGCAATAAAGAATACAGTTGAAAAGATGTTTAATGAAATAGAAGGGATTGAATTGGGAAATAATGGAGCGCCTTTTGATTCTTTGAAAAAAATGATAGCCTGCATTTCCTCTAATAAAACCGGTGAAGAGTTCGACAAAACCACCCTTGAGTTATCTAAATTAGACGGCTTGTTTGCAATGGATGGAGAAGGTGAAAAAAAAAATGTCCTGAACAGGATTTATGATCACCTCTATCATATTCTCGAAAATAAAAAGATATCAATGAGTGGAGTTAAAAAATCTGATTTTGATTTCGGAGAGAAAGTTTTTAAATCAAGCGAAAGCTCGATACAAATTGCAAAGTTGCGTGCTGTTCGAAGAGTTGCTATTGAATTATTGCTTTCAGATCTAAAAGAGGCAATTGAGAGCAGCTCAGGGCGTTGTGTTTTTGGTGCTCTTATAGCCCTTGAAGGAATGGAAAATCAGCTTAAAGATGTGCTTGGTGAAAAAAATGTGGCCCATGATCTGTTTGGTGCGCATTATAAATATTGTAAAGAAAATGATCCAAATAAATACGGTTGCGATGCTCCAGAATGGGGAACTGAATTTGGCCGCGTCGCCGCTGTTTTAGGTGATAATAAGATCCTTTCCAATGAAGCTAGGCTTGCCATTGTTCAAAAAGAGATGAATTCGCATAAAGACAAGTGGGCTACAGAAGATCGCATTACCAACTAATCTAGTGAGGGAATTGCAAACTCCATTCGTCCCCAAATGCGCGCTTTTGATGCCGATGGAGTTTGCAATTCCCTCTAGTCATACCCCGATCGGGATATAACACCTCTGCTGTAAGAGGTTGAATCTGCAGGAGGGGTTGTTGTTTCAGGCGTTTTTGGCTTCTTTTTCTTTTGTGGAAAAGGGATGGCGTAAAAAATGAAAAGAGAATTTGCGCCGGGATTCTTATAGAACATACTGGCATTAGAGATATGATTGAATTGCGCGCCAAAGCGCCCCTTGTTATGAAAGACATAGGAGATTTCTATGGCGGAGCGGAAATTAATGGGGAATCCCAATTTTTTTCCATGCCCATGGTAGTAAAGCCCTGGTGCAAAACTGGGTGTCAGCACAACTTTTCTTCCTAAGAAGATATCATAACCCACTCCTCCACAGACATAGAAATTTGTATCCGTTGTGATGAAAAAAGAGACAAGCGGCCGGAGGTGATGGCAGTTTACCTCCCAACGGTACTCGATTTGCCCCATGAACTTGGGGTGATCTTTGTCGACATCAAAAAGACCTGGCCCGATCATCAGATGGGAAGGTCCATAAACCTTTTCTTTCCCCCAGGATTTGGACATACAAAAAGTGCAAATTAGGGCAATGCCCCATTTTAAATAGCGCATCAATTTGCTCCTTGTTTTAACCTAGAAACTGCCGTTTCTAGGTTTAAGTGGACTTGTGCATATTGTAAATACCAGTCAGTAAATTTCTTAATCCCGTCGTTCAGCGATGTCCTCGGTTCAAAGCCAAGGGTTCTTTGAGCTTTGGAAATGTCAGCAAAAGTCATTCGGACATCGCCTGAGGGGATCGGTTGAAAGGAAATGTTAGCTTTTTGACCCAAATGGGTTTCTAAAGAAGAAATAAGATCAAGAACACTCGATGGGCAGTGATTGCCTAAATTGAATATCTCATGAGGCGCGCCCAGATCGATAGCAGCCATTGTGCCCGCGATGATATCATCGATGTAGGTAAAATCGCGCATGAGTTTCCCTTCTCCAAAAACAGAAATCGGTGCGTTTTCAAGGATTGCTTTTGCAAAGGAGAAGTAGGCCATATCAGGGCGTCCCCAGGGTCCGTAGACCGTAAAAAAGCGCAAAGCAGTGGAAGGGATATGGTAGAGATGATGGTAGGAGTGAGCAATGATTTCATTAGAGCGCTTTGTTGCGCCATAAAAGCTTGCTGGTTGATCTGTGGGGTCGCTTTCTGAAAAAGGAAGCTTGGAGTTGAGTCCATACACGGAAGAGGATGAAGCATAGGTGAGTTTAATTTCAGGAAAAGTGCGCAGCGCCTCCAAAATTTGAACAAAGCCATTGAGATTGCTATGGACGTAGCTTTGAGGATGGGTCAGTGAGTGGCGTACGCCAGCTTGTGCAGCCAGGTGCACTAGATGGGTGATGCCCTCTTTTTCCAGTTGCCCCTCGATCGATTTTTTTTCGATGATATCGCAATTGATTGCGGAAATTCCCTGTAAAGAGAGAAGATGAGCACGCTCTTTTTTAAGCTTTGGATCGTAATAGCTATTGAAATTGTCGCAGCCAAAGACGGTATCGCCCCTTTTTTTAAGGGCAAGGGCCAGATGAAATCCGATGAATCCTGCGATTCCTGTGATAAAGACACGTTTCATGTTGACTTGAAAATGGGTGAATTCAAAAAATGCTAAAGTTTACGGATAGGGTTTACGCACTAATATGTACTACATGAAGGCCAATTTTAGCATTTCTTCTTTTTTGCAGCCCCTTCAAAAAAAATTCCTGATCTACTTTCTTCTAAGCCTACTTAGTCTTTCCTCATGCACCAATCCCCCCTATCGCGGAAACGATGTGCTAGGAGCTGATGAATTTGTGATGGATTCTTATCGAATCAGAGAGGGGAAGCTCTCCATCTTGTCGCTAGAAGGTAAGGACTACGATGATCTTTCCCCCTCTTTGCTGGAAGAATACCAGGATGTCATCAACAATGGAGATGTTCTTCAAATTGCAGTTTACCACCCCACGCGCAATGACATTGTCGAATCGGTCCAGAGGATAGGACAGGTGGTGGGTTTCCGCGTCACCGATGGCAAAATCTACTTGCCTGATCTGCCTGGCGTACATGTGGAAGGGTTGACATTGCATCAGGCCCAAAATGAGATTGAAAGTCTCTATCGAGAACAAATCAAGGATGTTAACGTTTTTATCTCTTATAAAGACCGCATTTTGAGGAAAGTGGAGCTGGCAGGGCTCGTCCAAGTGCCTAACATTCCCGTCGATGGCAGGTTGCGCTTATTCGAGGCCCTTTCGATTGCCAGGGTTCCCACCAATGCCAATCTATTTAAAAGTTATGTCGTGCGTGAGAACACGATGCTCCCTGTGGATTTGTTCAAACTCATCAAAGAGGGAGATATGAATCAGAATGTTGTGATGCGCGGAGGAGATAAGGTCTATATTGCCGATCCTTCCGCTTCGACATTGATGGTTCTTGGTGAGGTTTGCAAAGAGCGTGTTGTCGATGTACCGGATGGTTTTATGACGCTCCGCAAGGCGATCGGAGAAGCAGGGGGAATTCTCCCCTCAGGGGATAAATCCTACATTCAGATTATCCGCGGTAACATCCTCCATCCTAAGATTTATACGCTTAACTGGGAGCACGTAGTAAGGTTGCCCAGCGATAGCATGTTGCTGATTCCGGGCGATATCGTCTATGTCGCAGCCCGTCCGCTATCTGAATGGAACCGTTTTGTTAATGATCTATTGCCCACCTTCATCGCCCTTGATCTGATAACAAAAGGGATCCATTCTATAGGAATAGAGGTGCCATGAAACCCTTCCAAACCGATCAAATTCTCTTCACATTCAGTGACATGAAGCGGCTTTATTTACGTCATAGCCGAAATATCAAAAAGATCGCTTGGATTACCTCCGTTGTTATTTTTTTATTTTTATTGCTCTCTGCGCCCAAGTATAAAACAGAGGCGACATTTAAGCAGTCAAGCCGGCAAAAAGATGTTTCCATGCAGATGAAGGAGATGTTCCAGCAATTCATGGATCTGCCGGTCGAAAGCGGAACTATTGCAGTGATGCAATCGCATGAGGTGATCAAAGGGGTTGTTGAAAAACTTGGACTACAAGCCTCATGCCGCAGTGATTTTTTTCTTGTTAGCCTTTTTCAAAGAATCTGGAATAACTTGAGATCGGAATTTGGGGGAAGTATATCCGATCCTGATGGATTTGTTTTTAGCGATGTTTCCTATTCGGGTGAGAGACCACTTAATATGTTCCTCGTGCCCACAGCTCACAGCTCTTACCAAATCTACGATCTCAACAAGACACTCATTGCCCAAGGAAAATTAGGGGAGGAGATCTCTTTCAATAATGGAAAGTTGAGATTGAAATCAGTCAAAAAAAACATTGCCCTAAACAAGTTTTATAGTTTGACGCTGCAACCGATGGTCAAAACTGTCGATAGCTTGCGGAAAAGTTTGAAGATCCATCCCCATAAATTGGATAAGGCGATCCTTCAATTGGCCTTTACATCACGCAATCGTCTGGTTGGAGCACAGTTTTTAAATGAGTTAATGCAGAGTTATCAAAATTTTCTCAAAAGAGAAAATGACGATGTTTGTAAAAATCAGCTGCAATATTTGCATCAAAGACAGGAAGAGCTAACCACTTATTATGATAAGGCTCTTTCTGAGCATAGCGCTTATCTCAATGAAAATTTATCTCATAACGGATTCATTGGGTTTGCTCAGGAAATAGAGACGCTTTCTGCACCTAAGAATTTTTATACTTCCAAGCTTTTCAACGTCGATTTAGAGCTAAAACGGCTTTGCGATTCTAAAGATTTTAATAAACAACAGATGGCTCTTGAGCAGAATAAAAAAAAAGCAGTACCCCTTCTTCCCCAGCAAAGAAAAGAGGCACAGGATCAGTTGGAAAATTGCGAGTATGAATTTTTAAGCTTGGAGACGACACTTAAGGCTGAAAAAACTCCACAGAGTCAAAAAATGGAACAAGCGGCTCTGCTTTTACAAGGGGAATTTTCTGGATTAAGCCCGGATATCGCTCAAGGGTTGCTTGTAGAATACACACGCCAGCGCGATGCATTGCAGGCGCAGGTAAGAGAACTTGTTTTTTTAACAGAGCAGTTGGGCCGGCCCGATTTTGAAATGAGCTCTTTAGGTGGAATCATTGACGATCCCGTGACAAAAGATATTGGGAATAAGGCAAGCGTGATTGCATTGCAGCTTAAAGATGAAAATAACCGCAGCATACGCGAGCAGGAAAGGTTGATCGAAGCCCTTCAAACACAAAAAAGCTTCCTTTCCCATTATCTGCAGCAAACAATTGAGCTTAAAATGCTCCGAGTGAAATTGCTAAAAGACAAAATCCATTCCTTACAAATGGCCACCCTTTCCCTATTGCAAACAGAGAAAGATCTCTTAAAAAATAAGCTGCAAGATCTGAATAGAAAAATGGGAGATCTTCCAGAGAAGTGGCGGCGAGAATCCCTTTTGATGCTTAAAAAGGAGATGGGCGCAGTGATGCTTGAAGGGGTATCCCAGCTTGTGGAAACCAAGTCATTGGGACAGCACACCTTTCAGATCAGTTCAAGACCTCTGGATAGGGCGATCCCTGCCTTAAAGCCAAAATCCCCAGGAATCTTGATTGTGGTCTTTCTTTCTGCACTTCTCTCTGCAACAGTCTATTACTTTTTCATTTTTGCCAAAGCTTTGTTCAAAGGACTTCCTGCATCAGATGCAATTTTGAAACTTGCCGGATTTCCCGTGAGCGGCAAGGTGACCCCATTTTGCAATGCTCTCTTATCCCAGGTTGGACAAGGGGATTTAGAGACCTTGCGTCACCTGGTGGAATTTTTGGGGTCTGGAAATTCAACAGCTCTCTGTATTAAGGGCAAATATGCAGATATTACATCTCCGCTTGCAGAGCTTCTTTCGATGCGGGGAAAAAAGGTGATCGTGGTTCAGTGCGGATCCCAAGTTTTACATGCCGATCAAGTTCCTGGATTATGGCAGTACCTGCAAGGGCAAGTAGACGAGATTCCCCTACGTCGCCATTTAAATTACGACTATCTGCCCGCAGGCGGTACCTCTGTGCATTTCCCTGAAATTCTATGTTCATCAAAATTTGAAACTCTTCTTTCTAAGCTACAAGGTGATTACGATGTCGTTTTAGTTTGCAGCCATGCTGACCCTGCAAAAATCGAAGCTTTTTCCCTTCTCAAGTTAGCAGATACCGCGATTGTTACTCATCAGATGGAAAGCAAAGAGGACCTCCAAGTATACAATACTTGGGCAGAGCAGAAAGAGGGCAGAAGGGTGACATTCGTGTTTGCACAAGAGGTGTTTTAGGATGATGGATAAGAAACAACATACAATCCTTGTCACTGGCGGTGCGGGTTTTTTAGGTTCCCATCTTTGTGAACGGCTACTGGCAAGTGGACACGTAGTCATCTGTCTGGATAATTTTTTCACAGGCAGCAGGGAAAATGTTCTTCCCTTTCTTAATCATCCCTGCTTCAAAATGATCGAGCATGATGTCTGTCATCCTACCGCTATCCAAGCAGATCAAATTTATAATCTTGCATGTCCTGCCTCTCCCATTCATTATCAACACGATCCTGTGAAGACAATCAAAACCAATGTGCATGGGGCAATCCACATGCTTGAGCTTGCCCTGAAAAATGGCGCTAGGATCTTGCAAGCATCGACAAGCGAGGTTTATGGGGATCCTCATGTCCATCCCCAGAAAGAGGACTATTGGGGCAATGTCAACCCCATTGGAATTAGATCTTGCTATGATGAGGGGAAGCGTTGTGCAGAAACCTTGTTTTTTGATTTTCATCGCCAGTTTAGAGTGCCGATTAAAGTCGCAAGAATCTTCAACACTTACGGACCGCGTATGCACCCAAACGATGGTCGCGTCGTGTCCAACTTCATTGTTCAGGCGCTGAAAAATTCTCCGATCACCATTTATGGCAATGGGATGCAAACCCGATCGTTTTGCTATTTTGATGATCTCATTGAAGGGCTCATCTGCTTGATGAATTCTCGACTTGAACTAACAGGTCCTGTGAACTTGGGCAACCCGGTAGAATTTACCATTTTAGAATTAGCAGAACTTGTTTTACAACTCACAGGATCGCGATCTCAACTGAATTTTCATCCACTGCCAGGGGATGATCCCAAGCAGCGCAAGCCCGATATCAGCTTAGCCTCTAAAGAGCTTAAGTGGAAGCCAAAAACCGAGCTTAAAGCAGGGTTAATGGCAACCATTGAGTTTTTTGATAAGCTGCTAATCTGAAGATATACCGGCGCTATTTCAAACGTACCTGTAGTTTTTGTTTTAACGCGACCATTTTTCCTTTCCCTAAACAGGGACATTATTCGAAGTAATAAGGCCCTGTTTCGGCGAAGGGAAAAGGGGGCCGTTAAAACAGAAATTAGAGGTACGTTTCAAGTGGCACCGGTATATACCCCGATCGGCCATAAACTTGGAATTTGGGCCGCACAGAAGCCCCGGGGTTCGATCGATCGCAAACGGATCAATATTAACAATATGAATCCGTTTGCTACGCCCGAACCGCGGGGCGCATCAGCCGCCCAAATTCCAAGCTTATGGCCGATCGGGGTATACAACACAACCCGATTGTAAGGGTCAGAGCGGTTTCTTTAGCTTGGCCTTGAACTGATAAATGGGGAGCCAGTCGGCTGCTTCCACCTGGTTCTGTGCTGCAGCGCGAGAGCAATATTCAACAGCTGCTTGAAAATCTTTCTCTATGCCAAAACCTGTTGCATAATAATGCGCTAGTTCGAATTCCGCGTTGGGATCTCCTCCATCGGCTCCTTGTTTGCAATAGGCAAAGGCTAACCCCTCATTTTTCTCAGTTCCAAATCCTACGGCATACCACAAGGCGACGTATAGTGACGCATAGGAGTCCCCTAAATCGGCTGATTCTTTAGCACACTCAAAAGCCTTTTTGGAATTTTGGACTGTACCCATGCCATAGGCGTAAGAATGAGCCAATTGACAAAGGCCACGAGGGTTTTTTTGATCTGCAGCAAATTGGGCATACTTGAAAGCAAGAGTGTAATTCCGATCAACGCCATACCCATAAATGTAATTCTCTACTAGGGCACACTGTGCCTCTGCATTTCCAAGCTCTGCAGCGCGTTTGCAAAGAACAAAAGCGGCCTCAAGGTTTACTGAAGTACCTTTGCCTTGCACATAGCATTGAGCAACCTCGAAAAGTTCTTCAGCAGAGCATGTATTGTTTTGCGCTTTTTCCAACAAATTGAGGACTTGATGCGAATCAAAACGACCTTTCTCTGGTAGGGTGGAGGGCTCTTTTTGAGTGCTTAATACAGGTTCTTCTTGAGGGTTTTGGAAGCAGTTCGGATCGGCGCACAAATCAAAATAAGGGCTTAAAATCGATGCTTTAATATGCCCTTTATCAGCAGCCATTTGAGAGTGTTGGCTTGCCTTTGTGGCGTAAATTTTTTTTATCCCATCAGATGAGAGAGAGCGGACGAATTTGTGATACTTCCAAGCAAGTCGAAATGAAGCCTCTGGATCTCCTTGCTCAGCTGAGAGGGTTAAATAAACTTCACATTCTACAGGGTCTTTCTCCACCCCGAAGCCTTGTTCATAGTAATTAGCAACAATAAGTTGAGCCAGGGGATCCTCTTTTTCTGCTAGTTTTTTGAATTGTTTGAAGGCAAGCTCAGGTTTTTGTCCTCCACACCCATACCCTTCCGCGTAAAATTCTCCGAGCATAAAAATCGCTTCTTCATCCCCCAAAAGCGCTTTGCGCTTGCATTCTGCAAATTCATTTTGTTCTTCTATTTCCACTGATGATCTAAAAGATAGGTTAGGCGTGTTAGAGGTAGTGTTCGATGAGAATAACTCTTCTTCAAAAAGAGATGTCTTTTTTGGCTGGATCATCAATTTTTCAAACAAAGAAAAATATTCAGGTGGACTTGAAGCAGAGTTATCTTCCTCTTCAGAAGGCGGAGTACCCGGTTTTTTATCTAGAAATAAGGGAAATATTGAAGCTTCGGCATTAGCATTGCTGATGTTTTTTGATGAGGAAAATGTGTGGGGGATGTTCTTTTGTTCAGACCGGGCTATAGCTTCTTTAAAAAAATTAACAACGTCCTGATGTTCACGCATTTCTGCAATTTGCAGAGGACTTATATTATTTAGGTATTTGCCTGAAGATGTTCCAAACTTTCCATAAGTGACCGCGTGGAAATCGCAAAATCCTTGCTCAACAACTGCTTGGCAGGTTTTTAAATCTCCTTTACCAGCTGCAAGAAAAATAGTTTCAAGCTGCTCTAAGAAATCTCGATCTTTTTGTGTCCGGCCTAACCGATCAGTGAATCGATATTCTTCTACTTGAGGCGAGATCGCGCGCACAGCATAAGATTTTCCACTATCAAATGGGACGATGCTGGACATAAGAACCTCCTTTGTTGAATCTCTTGCGAACCCTTGAGTTGCCCAAGAGATCTATTTTGTTGGAGGAGAGGTTACCTCGCTCTCAGAATAAAATTCAATATCGCATAACATCCAAGATCATTGATGCTGAAGGGAGTAATTAATAGTAGTGGAGAAAAATACTCAGACGTGTAAAATCATTAATGCAAAGCGTATGTTTTGCCGTAGGAATGTTTCCTGCGTAAGTAGGTGATTTTTAAACACAGTTCTAAAAGCGGTCATGGTATCAGGTTA
>CAJCHM010000077.1 GCA_903970255.1 Acidobacteriota bacterium | reverse complement strand
CAAAAGCAGAAAGGAACAGATTCTGGAACGCTTGCAGGACACCCTCTTTTTCCCTCTGTTGGATTTTTTCTTGGCAGATTTTGAGAAGGGAGTAATTGCCTGGGCTGGAAGAGGGCGTTTTTTTGGCAACGATGCAAGAGGATAGGAGAAACCACTGAGGAAAGATCTCTTTGAGGTCAAGACGGCGGCGAACAAGGTCCCAATCTTGGGCCTTATGCATCCCTAGCGATAGTCTTTCTTGGGTTAATTTAAGGTCATTATCCTGCTTTATCAAACAAATCTGATCCCCTTTATTCAAAATCCTGTTTCCTGCAATGAAAGAGCTGTGGCAAACCACCTTTTCTTCGGGTGCTTTTTCTAAATGAAGCCAGATCCCCTTTTCCTTAACAAAAAGCTGGTAGCGCATATACCCTTTCTGAGTTTTTCCAAAAACACAAAGAGATCCCTTCTCCAGATTTAACTCTGCCGTAAAATCGGGAATAGCACCTATAAAATCAAAGGCAAAGAAATGAGGGTTAACACCCTTTTCAAGATCGGAAAAAACTAGCCTCGTCGGAAAGACCTGAACGCTCCAGGAGGTATTGGGGAGAAGGAATTTCGTACCCATCTGGTGAGAGAAGGGGTGGAGGCGCTGTGCAATGGCGATTTTCATGTGAGGATTTTTCCTAAAAGTGCATCTGCCCCGTTGGCAATGAGCTCAACTTCGACAAGATCGTTAGGTTTCAGTTCTTCAAAATTAAGAGCTACGCGCAAAAAATTATCAGTATGTCCGTAAATCATTCCCTCTTCCCCCTTGTCATTCTCGACTAGCACCCACCTTCTTTGTCCTACATAGGCTTGTCTTAATGCAAAGGCATGCTGCTCAGCCATCCTCAAGAGGCGCTGCTTTCTTTGTTGGATCACATCGGGGGGAACTTTGTTGGGGTAAAGTGCTGCGCGTGTGCGTTTGCGGGCACTGTAAGGGAACATGTGGACCTTGGCAAAATGCACTTTTCCCATGATCTCTAAAGTATCTTCAAAATCAGATTCACTCTCCCCTGGAAAACCTACAATCACATCTGTTGTGAATGTAAAATGGGGGGAAGCGGCCTTTAACTTCTCTACCGTTTCTAGAAAAATCTCGCGCGTGTATTTGCGGTTCATCCGCTTTAAGGTCACATTCGAGCCCGATTGAAGAACGATATGCATCGAATGGCAGGTGGTTTTTCCATTTAAAATGGCATCTGCTAAATCCTCATCGACCTCATCTGGATCAATCGAAGAAACGCGCAGGCGCTTAAGGCCGGTAAGAGCATCGACGGCTCGGACAAGATCTGAGAGTCTAACCGGCTTTTCCCCCTCTTGCGGGGCCCCATCAAAATCGCCGATGTTGATCCCTGTAAGGACGATCTCTTTGTAGCCATTGCGGATAAGCCCTCTTGCCTCTTCTAAAATCTGATCAAGACGGCGGGAACGGGATCGTCCTCGAACGTAGGGAATGATGCAATAGGTGCAAAAAGAATTACAACCATCCTGGACCTTCACAAAAGCGCGCGTATGAGCCTCAAACTGCTCAATAGCAAATTCGGGGATCTCCTCATCAGGGAGAATCAAATGGATCAGGTTTTCTTTTTCCTTATTCGAAACGATCCGCTCAACACCTGGCAGATTCACAAGCTCCTCAGGGGCGCGTTCAGCCAAGCATCCTGTGACAACAATTTTCGCTTCCGGGTTTAAACGCGCTAGCTGGCGGATCTGATGGCGGCTTGAGCTGTCTGCAGACTGGGTCACAGTGCAGGTGTTGACGATGCAAAGCTCAGCCTCCTCCCCCTCTTCTGCTTGGGAATAGCCAATAGCGCGCAGCTGATCGGCATAGGCTTGCGACTCATATTGGTTTGTTCTGCAACCCAACGTAACGACTTTAAATTTTTTTGGAGCTTTCACAATGCACACTCTTTTCGATTGAGTTTAGAGATTATAAAGCAAAAGTGTTGCTAAGTCGAGTGTCAGTTGTGTAAACTAAAAATTTGGAGAGGGAGTTGCAAAACTCGCTTCGCGGCCCAAATAGGATGATTTTGATGTCGATTGAATTTTTCGCAGGACCACATAACCTATTGGGTCTTAGGGGTCCTGCGAAAAACTCCCTCGGCATCAAAAGCGCGCATTTGGGCACGAATGGAGTTTTGCAATTCCCTCTGGAGGCATCTTTATGACTATGTCGATTATTGCGATGGTTGTTTCCCTGTTTTTTATTCTCAATGCTTTAGGGAACATCCCCTTATTTGTAGCCTTGCTTGGAAAATTCAACGTCAAGAAGCAGCGCCAGATCATTGTGCGCGAGCTTTTGATCGCCCTTGGAATTTTACTATTATTTAATTTTTTTGGTAATGATGTATTGGAAATATTGGGAATTTCCCAACCAGTCTTAGGAGTTGCCGGAGGAACCCTTCTTTTCATCATCGCCCTTGGCATGATTTTCCCCAGATCCTCAGATCAACTCGAAATGCACCGATCAGAGCCGATGATTGTCCCTCTTGCCACCCCGATTGTGGCAGGTCCAGGAGCCATTGCAACGGTAACGATCTATTCCAAGCAGCTGGATAATATCTGGCTTACTGCCTTGATCATCTGCTTGGCCTGGATCCCCACATTCATGATCCTATTGCTCTCCTCTAACATTAAGTACTTCCTGGGGCAAAAGGGGCTGCTTGCCTGTCAAAAACTCGGCGGCATGCTGATTTCCCTGATCGCAGTGCAAATGATCTGCACCGGGGTTACCCGTCTATTGCAGGAAGCTTTCTACATTCCTCATGTGGGGTTAAGTTTTCCTTAAATTGTACCCGATACTTCTTTTTTAGCTATCGTCCTCGCCACTATCTACACTTTTATCTTCGGCACTATCTACACTTCAATCATCGTTGAGCGGAGCAAAAGGATCCTCTTCATCAGTTACCACTTCTTCTTCATCGTCTGCATAAATACAACTAATGTTATTTGAATGACCATCTATCTCATATTTAAATTGAGATCGAACAATCTTTGAAATAGTGAATTCAACGTTAGAACATTTTTCTAAAATCAATTTTTCTATTCTTTCATTATTAATTAGATTCAGAGAACTTTTCGATTTGTCATCATTAAGATTATCAGAAAGGTTTAAAGTTTTAAGCATTTTGTTTTTCAACAAATTAAGATTGCTTATTTGAATAGGATTTCTTGAAATGTTAAGATGAACTAATTGCCAGTTTGCACTCAAATCTATATTTTTAATTTTATTGCCAGAAAGATTTAGTTCTGTTAGTCCTTCGAGACGTCTGAGATTTACATTATTTAATAGGTTATCAGCGATTGTAAGATACCTTAACGTCCCAGATTTCATATAAAATTTTTCCATCTTATTCTGATTAATTTCTAGATGATTTAATTGAATTGCAGATTTTAAAATATCTTCAGGAAATACATCGATGTCTAGTCCATTCAAATCTATCGTATCGATCTTTAAACATTTCTGATCCAGTAATTCTGATTCTTTTTTCAACTGTTTTATTGTTGAATCAATAGCGAGATTCAATTTATAAATGATTTGATATACTATACCCAAGCGATAAGTTTTTTCATAATATTCATCTATGAGGAGATGCATTTGATTCAAATGCTCTACGGGTAAATTTTTATTTTTCAAGTTTTGTTCTTTTAGAATTCGATCAATTTCATCTACCTGGTTTAAAATATCATTTTTAAAAATTAGTAATGCTTTTTTTAGTTCTTGTACATAGTCTCCTAAGTGACTTCCTCTGAAGACACTTTTTGATACTATAGTTTCAATCTCATTTATTGAATCATTAATATCTTTATATCGATTAGTTTGAAGATTATTGAATTTTTCAACGCAATAACCTTCAAAATATTTATGAAAATCTGATTTAAATGAATTGATTTTTAAAAGACTACCAATTTGTTTTTTTTGACCTTCAATATACGATAAAATAGTATTTATGATTTTTTTCAAATTTGATATAGACTTAAATCCTTCATGATTATTTTTCATGTCCTTGATTGCTGGAAGTTTATTTAGGATAATAACTGTAGAATGAAATGTAGGATTTAACAGTGTTTTTATATTTTCTTTCCATTGTTTACATACCAATCTGCATATACGCCTATCCTCTTCTGGCAAAAAGCTGAAAATAAAATTTTGAATGACTTTTGGCTGAGTATTGAAACTAATCATATTTTCTCCATGGAGTTGAATTCAAGAATCTAATGCAATAATATTTGTTAAACTATATCATATTTATCTATTTGTTAATAATATCAAAAACATTTAATTAATTTCAACGGTAAATTTATAAATGTTAGCGTTTTTTAGAAATGTCCGCTCTATAGTAATAAAACATTTATTACCATAGAGGTACATAAATAGAAAAAATTATCCCTATGAATATCAAGGCGTTAATCGTCTTTATCCGAACCCGCTGCCACTTTCCAGGTGGTCAGTAGAGCTTGATGATCAGATAGCGCCTCTGTCGGTTTTTGTATGTTGTAAAGAGGAATGAGCTTTTGCTCAGGGATAGCGGGATTAGGAGAAAGAGTCGGTTGAACACAGTAATCGATTAATTCGTAAATCGGTATAACGCTTGATCTTTGATCTAAAGGCGTGGTGACAAGATCATTGAAATAGTCTGTCCAGGTAGGCTTTTCAAGGGATGGTTGTTTTGCGTAAGGAATAGAAAAAAGTCGAGAAAGACCACTTTCTTGAAACTCCTTAGAATTGGCATCGATGTTGAAGTCTCCTGCTACACAGCCCCAAGACTTGCCTGGCAGTGTTTTGGAAATCTGCTCTTGCAGAGTAGCATAACATAAAAGGAGTTGCTCCTTTCGAATTTCGTGGGAGAGCTCGAGTTGCCGACTATCGCCATGCTGTAAATGTGTATTGATTAAGGCAAAATGGGTTTGACCAACAGGGCAGGTAGCAATCAGCATTCCTCGGTTGGAGCCCTCTGGAAGACTTCGAGGGAATTTACTAAATACAACAGTATCTAAAGGCATTTTACTAGCGAGGAAAAGTCCGCTGCTATACCCCATTTTATTGACTTTAACTGTGCCCGCAGGATCTCCACAATCATAGACAAAAAAAGCGTAGTCATTTTTTAAACGATCCGCAAACGCTCTCATCGCTTCGGGATCCCATACCTCTTGTAGACAGAGAATTTGAGCATTGGCCGCGCGGAAGATGTCGAGGAGTCCATCGATTCTGTCTTTCCATGGAGCCACACCTCCGAACATGTAGGAAAGTTTACCAGGAAAGCAAGCAATATTGGCTGTAAGGACCCTCACTTCAGAGAGCGTTTCTGTAGCAATTGGAGCAACCAACCCTTTAGATTGGCAGAAAGATTCTGTTTTTTCTTTGGATAATATTTGTAAGCCTTTATCAATTTTAGATTTTTCATTAAGATCCATCAGCTGATATTCTTTGAGAATATCCCGTGTAAAGAGCCGTTGCTGAGGTGTTAATTTAGAGGCTGCCTCTGCATTCTGTAAGAAGACGGCCAGTAATTCAGAGTTAGATAATAGTTTTTGCTGAAATGCTTTTTTTAGCAGCTCTCCCTCGTTATCGGCTGATGTTTGGACTAGTTTGTTGGTAGAGAGCCCCTCTGTTTTACCAAGCTCCAACTGGAATGAATAACAACGAAAAAGCAAATCCGACCAAATCTGATAAGCCGTTTTATAGTCGCCTTCTTTGCTCAATTGAATAAATTTATTAATATCAGCATCCGCAAAAACTTCAAATTGTGTGCAGGCTATTTTGACCTCATCACTCGATTGAAAAATGAGGCTTGTAGGAGCATAGGGTAAAACGGTCGCTGATACCATAAGAGTGGATAATGCGTTCATATTGTTTCCTCTAAGATTCTAAGTTGTTTGTTGTAGTATATTTTGAAATATCAAGATATTAAAAGCAATACAAAAAAAATAATTATCATGTTCTGCAGGCCACTTCGCCTCCTAAAAGGGTGGGAATATCGATTAAATACTTGCCACTGCGGTGTTTTTATAAGAAAAAAACACTCATATTTCTTATAACAATGATATTTTATTTATGAAAATATGTAAAAAATAATTGCGCTGCGAATTTATATCAATTTACGGTATCGTGCAGGCAAAAAAGAGGCGTGCATGAAAAATTTGTTGATGGCCGGTATGGCCTTTGTGATGCCCATTGCAGCTCAATGCGAGGATGTTTTGGTATTTGCAGGGAGCACCCGCACCGAATCTGTGAATAAAAAGTTGGCACAAGAAGCTGCCAAAATTGCCCAAGAAATGGGAGCAAAAGTAAATCTCGTTGATCTAAAAGATTTTCCCATTCCCCTCTACGATGCAGACCTGGAAGCAAAGAGCGGCATGCCTAAGAATGCCAAGCGGCTGCGTGATTTGATGATTGCCAACTCATCGATCGTCATTGTTACGCCCGAATATAATGCCTCCATCCCAGCTGTTTTAAAAAACGCTTTGGACTGGGCCTCTAGAGGAGAAAAAGGGGGATCTTCGCGGGATGCATTTAAAGGAAAGAGATTTGCTCTCATGAGCGCGTCCCCCTCAGGAATGGGGGGAGCTAGAGCGCTTATTCATTTGCGCACGATCATAGAAGCGGTCGGCGGACAAGTTGTTGAAAAACAAGTTTCTGTCCCCAATGCTTATGAAAAGGGAGCATTGGACAATAGTGCTCTTCAAAAAGAGTTGAAAGAAGAGCTCAGCCAATTGATGGCAAAGGAAGTTAATGGTTAAAATCACATAAACTGGACTTTAGCCATTGGAGCGGGGCGCTATCTAAAAAAACCGCTTCGCTCCAATGAGTCCAGATAAAGTCTAAAATGAAAGTCCAGCTGTCGCGTACAGCCCTTGAATATCGAAGTTGTTATGTTCGTTAAAGCTTTGCCCAGCCTGACTGCTATCGGGGAAAATAACCCGCGTCAAGCCACGAATATAAGAGTCAATCTCATACCCTACCTCTACTGAGAACCCCGCATACCGACTGCGAAGGGTATAGTTTAAACCCACCCTAGCATGCAGGGCTGGAAGCGTTCTCCATGTTGTAGAATCGGTAATGTCCTCTATCGGCTGAGTAAAATATTCCAAATCTTCGATATTATAAGCAGTGACAGAACTATTGGCTTTTACTCTTTCCCGACTCACTAAAAGGCTTCCAGAAAATAACCCTGTCATTCCTAAAAGATGCCTGCAGGAAGAGCAAGATTTAGTCTCATAGAAATTGTAATCAAGAGCTAAGCCAAATTGAGGTCCAATGCCTGAAAATTTTGATTTCTCTCGATAAAAACCCGTCGTTGGAGTGGGATTAGAAGGGAGCAAACTTTGAGCGTAGCTGATTTTTCCTCTAAAACGAACAGAAGCATATTCTATTCCAGCCTTCAGGTAAAAATGCACCCCATGGGCATCGATAAGCTGTTGTGAAAAATCAACATCTACTCGCTCGTAGAACAATGATAATCGGGAAGAAGCAGATCCCGTATAATTCTCAAAATTAAATAAGGCCAGGCCCGATGGGCCTGCTGTAGCCCAGAGGAAATCTCCTGAAACTGAGCGATTCTGATTTGCAGTAAAATAGGTGTAATAAACCTCCAATTCCCTTTGTCCATTGCACATGGCAAATTCTGCGCCAAGGCGAAAAGCGGAATTAAAACCAAAATCGTTATTCTTCCTCCTCCCATTCGGATACTCTAAAATACTGGAACCATTCCCTGTTGCAATGGGAGAATCAATGACAAAAAAAGTATCATCCACAGTGGGCAGTAAATAGAGATAATCTCCAGAAAAACGCCAATAGTTTGGGCACGCTGAAGCCGGAGTCATCTCTTTGCAAGGTCGCGTTTCTACTTTTGAATTTGCATTCATACGCCCCTTATGGACGATTAAAGTGTCATCGAACGATTGGCATATCGTCATATCTTGATTAGATGCCGAAAACTCCTGGCTTAGAGAAAAATCGGGGACATTTTGATCTTCTGCACATAACGAAACGGCGATTAGGCTCAGCATTAAAGAACAGAGAGGAAAACTCTTCAACATAATCCATCCTGGCCGGATTTTAGCTGTAAAGAGGTTCACGCAGCTAAAAAACCCGATCTATTTAATTTTTGGATATCCAGTGGGGATCATGCAAAAACAGTTTAATTGTTGTAAAGCAGATTGCAAGAAGGCCAGCAATTAGGAGTCATGATTTTTCCCCGCGGAAAATTCGAGAAAGTCAAAAATTCTTCTGTAATTCCTTCACAATAGGCTTAGTAACGGGAAGTTGGGGAAATGGGCAGACAACCCAGTTCTCGCAGAGATACAAAACGGTCCCTACAGACGATCAGATGATCATCAAAACCAATCGAGAGGATCTTGCCTGCCTCAATCAAGCCACGCGTCAATTCTAGATCAGATCTTGAAGGGGTGGGATCCCCGCTGGGATGATTATGCGCAAGAATCATACTATGTGCCTTATGGCGGACAGCAGGATAAAAAACCTCTCGAGGGTGAACAAGCACTTGGGTCAACGTTCCTATAGCAACACGCTCATAATGAATCAAATTTCCACGCACATCGCGCAATATTACAAATAATACTTCTTGAGGAATGTGAGCGATCTCTGCTTGCGCCAATTCATAAGCGTGAATTGCAGAGGTGATTATATGTTTTTTGGAATAAGAAGGTTTTCTGCATTTGAGAGCGATGCCAAATACAGCTTTGAGTTGTATTGCTTTAGCTCTTCCAATTCCTTTGATCTCCATCAGCTCGACGACAGACGCTTCAAGAAGCGTTTCCAAACCTCCAAAATGCTCTAAAATTTCACTGGAAAGTTCTAGTACAGATTTGCCTTTAGTACCGCTGCCCAGGACAATAGCTACCAGCTCTGATAAAGAGAGAGCATCAACACCCTCGCTCAGCAGCCGTTCTCGTGGACGCTCTTCATTGGGAAGAGCTTTTAAGCCGGAAACCTCGGCTACTTGCTTCATTTTGTCCAGTGAACTTATATCGCCTTTAAATTTACCCAGCGGTAGGGCTGGAAGCGCTTTTGGGTGCAAAGAAGCCACAGTTAAATCGGGACCCGAAACATCTACTGAAACCGGTAAACAAGCCATATTGCACCTCTATTTTCGCTTTAACTGACTAAAAATGGCAGCACCTTGTGCTCAAGGCGGCCTGGAATTTCCAATTTAATTAGAATATCGTTCTCTTCATACTCGCAGCTCAAAACCCTTCCCTCGCGCATCAACTCGCTCACTAACCCATAATGACTCTGAGGGATGCGGCATTGCACCGTTTTGCGGAGCAAAGAGACATCTTTCATCATCATTTCCATCAGGTCGTCAAATCCAGTTCTATTGATGGCCGAAATTGCCACTGTCTTGGGATATTGGATCCGAAATTTGGCGATTAGATTAGGGTTTTCACAACTGTCGATCTTGTTAAGCACTGTGATGATCGGTTGATTTTCAGCTCCGAGCTCTTTTAAAACACGCATCGTCTCTTCTGCTTGCTCTTCTGCCTGTGGATGACTCAGATCGATCAGGTGAAGAAGAATATCTGTGTGCACCGCCTCTTCAAGTGTGCTTTTAAACGCTGTGACTAGTGTGTGAGGGATCTTGCGAATAAATCCGACAGTGTCGATGAGGAGAATCTCTTGGTGGTTAGGCAAGCAGAATTTGCGCGTTGTCGTATCGAGGGTAGCAAATAACTTATTTTCGACAAGAACATCTGCCTGTGTGAGTGCTTTAAGTAGGGTCGACTTGCCCGCATTGGTATATCCGACGATGGCAAAGGTCGGAATTGCTGTGCGCGTGCGCAGGGTTCTTTGAGTCTGCCGCTGTTTGACAACCTGCTCGATTTCACTTTTAAGCCGCTCGATCCTTTGGCGAAGCAGGCGTCGGTCGATCTCTATCTGCTGCTCCCCTTCCCCTTTCAGATGCGCCCCGCCGCCTGTTGCAGTTTGTCGGGAAAGGTGGGTCCACATCCTCCTCAAACGGGGAAACTGGTATCTTACCTTGGCCAGCTCAATCTGCAAACGCGCCTCTTTTGTCTGGGCCCTTTGGGCAAAGACCTCGATGATCAGCTCCGTGCGATCGATGACAGGGCGGGCAAAAATCTTCTCCAAGTTGCGTTGCTGATGAGGTGCTATCTCATCATCAAAAATCACAACCTCAGCAGAGAGTTCAATGGCTGCGGCTTTAATCTCTTCAAGCTTCCCTTCTCCAAGATAAGTGCCAGCATCGAGCTTTTTGATCGGACAGGTAAATTTTCCAGCGACGTTGATTCCAAATGTCTGGCAAAGCCTTTCTAACTCGTGTAAACAATCATCGCAAATCTGTTTCTGTGTGCCAGAGCGATAAATGCCTACAAGAAGGGCATTTTTGAGGTTTTTAAGTTCAAAGGGCACCATATGCAATTGCGGCTCTTCTCTCTCTTTCATTGGATGTCCTTATCAGAAATTTGAATGGGTATTTCCAGCCCATCATAGCTTAAAAGCACATCAGAGGGAAGAGAAGCGTTGGTTGCTGCATACTCCAAATCATGCGAGATATGGGTGAGATAGGTTTTTTTTGCTCCAACAAGGCGAGCAAAGGCAATCGCCTCTTCAACGCTAAAATGCATCTGTGTTGGTTTTTGTCTGAGTGCACTCAACACCAAAATGTCTATCCCCTGTAAATTCTTAACCACCTCATCAGAGTATTGCCGGATGTCGGACACATAGGCAAAGTTGCCAAAAATAAATCCTGTGACTTTCATTCCTTGTTGAAAATACGTGAGATATTTGAAACCCAATCCTGCCACTTCATATTCCCCAAAATCCTTTGGCAAAATCTGAAAGTCGATCTGTGCGGAAATGCTCTTACCGCTGGTTAGAGGTTTAAGCAAATAGTGATAGCGCAATGTTACCTCATCGAATGTCTCTTTGGAAAGAACACAGGGGAGTTTAACTTTATGCAAAAAATAATAGGCTCTTAAATCGTCGATCCCTGCGATATGATCTGCATGGGCATGTGTGAGCAGAACAGCTGTAAGATCCTCAATATGAAAATGAAGAGCCTGGATGCGGAACTCCGGTCCCACGTCGATGAGAAAGTTCTTACCATTGACCTTGAGCAGTCCAGCGGTTCGGTGACGTTTGTTGTAGGAAGAGGGCGATTGGCAGACATCGCATTTGCACCCGATCATAGGCACGCCTGCCGATCCTCCGGTGCCCAAAAAAAGAAACTTAGCTCGCATGCAACACCTCGCACAAAAGAGCAGTATATAGCCGGAATCTTTATTTTAGAAGGAGAACTTAGGAAATTGAGATTTTCTGAAAAAAGGTCTTTACCAATTCTTTAAATAAATGCTAGGATCTTCTGTAAAATTCTTTTATTTATAATGAGAGGCAAAGATGAATAAGATCGAAGAATCCCCATTCACTGGAAAATTTTACTTTGAGCGCATCGCTGGATCTGTGAAAAACAAGAGCGTTGTCGAGCAGACGTTAGAGGAAAAAGCAGGTGCTCAATTTGCTACAAAGGTTTTACAGGAAATTGAGAATCCAAAGATTAGTCGTTCCAGGATATTGTACTGCGGCGAGGATCCCCTTGGAGCTATCGTATTCAATAGCGATATTACCCCAGAGGATAAAGTCCTAAATATAGGGAAGGCCCTCTGTATTAGACAAATCATCGTGATAGGCAAGGGAGAGAAGGATCAAAACCTGGTCTACCAAAAACTCATTGAAAAGGCAGTCCAAAAAGCCCAAGAACTCAAAGCACAACATCTCTATTTGCTAGCTGATAATGATGATCACCAAGCTATCCATTTGTGTAAAAACAATGGTTTTACCGAAATGTTTCTCCAAAACATAGATAACTCTCAGCAACTTCTAATTAAGAATTTCAACCAAAATCCACCTAAAATAGCGCGCATCGATAAAACCGAAACAGAAAACAACAATAACCTATACGGCGCTCGGTCAGGTTTTGTGAATTTTAAGCGAGGCAGACACGGCCAAATTCAGCCGCATAGCAATGTTTTGGAAAACAGGCCTAAAAGAAAAAACAGGCAAAACCATGATAATTTACACACAGAAAACAACAATAACCTATACGGCGCTCGGTCAGGTTTTGTGAATTTTGAGCGAGGCGGACACGGCCAAATTGAGCCGCATAGCAATGTTTTGGAAAACAGGCCTAAAAGAAAAAATAGGGAAGAACATGATAATTTACAAAACGAACAAGTAAAAAGGCCTAAACAGGAGAGTTTGAAAATCACTAATGAATTTACATCTAGGCAACAACAGCCTAGCTCGAAAATGCATACATGCACATTAAAAAAAATCTACATAGATCAAATCCTCTCTGGCAAAAAGACAGTAGAAGGGCGCATTAATAGCGGCATGTTCCTAAAGATCAAAGAGGGCAACTCTATCAAATTTTTCTGCGGGCATGGCAATTTCTACAGAGAAGTGATTTGCAAAGTAACAAAAATTGAAAAATTTGAATCCTTTGAAGAGATGCTCAAGAAGGTTGGATATCAAAACTGCCTCCCGGAATGCACTTCTTTGAATCAAGCTGCTAGTGAGTATTCCAAAATTCCGCAATATAGCAAGAAAGCAAGTCAATATGGCGTTCTTGCTCTACACATTCAAAAAATGGAGTAATGCGATGATAAAGACTACCCTTGAGAGTCGAATCCGTGGAGAAAATTTTCCAATTAATCTGCAAAATACAGAATTAGATTTTATCACTGAGCCACTTGAAAAGCTGGACTTAAACGCTCCAAGCCAAACCTTGAATCTAACAGCAAAAAGGGTCTCGATGGTAAAAAATGCCCATGCGGATGACATCCACGGGATGATTAGTTTGGGCAATCATCAATTTGTCACTGGATCCAAAGACGGATCTTTAAAAATCTGGAATGACCAAGGCAAGCTCGTTACAGACGTCTGGAAACCGCCGGAAATTGATTACACAAAGTGGATTACAGCCCTGGCAAACGTGGATGAAAATCGTTGGATGAGCGGATCTAGAGATGGCAACGTCATCTTATGGAATAACACGGGTAAATGTGAAAAGGTCTTAAATGCCCCAGCAGGAAATCTCAATTTTTCGAAGACATCTAAAAAAAGAAACCTCGGTAGAGTCAACTCTCTTACTGCTCGAATCAACAAAAATGGCAATCTTTTTTACTATGTTGGAAGACCTTGCCACTTTACAATCCATAGTGCTCGTCAATCTCAGAAATCTTATAGTGAAAAAAATTTCGGGTATTGTAAAACTAATAACAACGATTGGGTCTACTGCATCCATAGTTTGTCTGACTCTAAAGCACTTGTTGTTACGGGGGATAAACTAGACGTATGGCTCAGAAGAGAGAAATCTCGTATCTGGGATCGCTGTGATAGTCTCGTTGCCCCTGAGTGGAAAAAGAATGCCCAACGCCCTTTCATTTCTGCCCTTGTTCCATTAAGCCATAATCTCTCTACCTGCTTTGGACTGGCAATTTTTGACGGATCAATCGCCTGTATTGATATTGAGTCAAAAAAACAGTTTTTTAAAGCCAATGAGCACAAAGGCCGGGTCTGGACGGTCGAAAATATTTCTGAAAATGTACTTGCAAGTTGTGGAGATGATCACACAATCAAACTCTGGGACATAAGGGCTGAGCAGAAGAGCCAGAATACATTGCAAGATAATATAGGCAGAGTTTCGACACTTCTTAAACTCTCGCAATCGCTGATCGTTTCAGGCTCTTGCCCTGATGATTTAAAGAAAACCCCAGAACGTGCTGAGCTAAGTTTCTGGGACATACGGTCTCTATAGCAACGTATGCGGCGCTTCGTATATCTAGTAGAGGTGATCATGTTTAGAACTTCAAATAATATATTAAAATTATTTTTAGTTTTCCTTTTTCTTACATCGATCTCCTGTTTTGGAAGTGAAAGTTGCACTTTTTCCCAAGATTTTCAAAAAAGTGTGCAGATTAAGGATGTTTCCCTGTGTCCAGAGGGAGAATACGTCTTTAGAAAAGCAACACCCACAGATGAGCTGACTTGGGCTGTATTTAAAAAAAGCTTTGAAGAAACAATAGGCCCCATCTATGGGGAGCAGGATTCCGCTCTTCAAAAATTAGAACAAGCTAGCGATCGGGAAGGCTTTGTGATGTACGCAAGGGGTCGCCCCGTTGGTGTGATCGCGTACAAAAAACAACTTTCTCATGAGTTAGCAGATGTAGGATATGATAATAGCCTAGAAATTAAATCGTTATTTGTCATTGATGCTGCCTCAAACTCAGGAAAAGGATATGGAAGCTGTTTATTAGATAGAATAAACAGCTTTGCACAGAAGATCAATGCACAATCACTACACGTCACTGTCAGCGCGAAGGTACCTGAATCACTGACGTTTTTTCAGAAGAAAAAATTTGTCATCGTGAAGATAGATGAAAACCATCATGAAACCGGTGATGTGGAATATACCTTGGCACGGAAAATTTTCTCCCCGGATTAACCAGACAAACTTAGATTGACCCGAGTGGGGCTCAGAAAAGAAAGCGCAGTGTCATCACCTGTGATCACAGCCTCTGCGAGAATCTTCCCTAGAAACCCATGGTAGAGCAGCCCCCTCGACCCCAAAGCAGTGAGCACCCACAGTCCATCCCTCACCTTGGCGGCAATTGGAAAATAATGCCCCTTTCGTATCACCCTCAAAGCGGCGCTGCACTTCAGAATTTCTAACTTTTCTACCTCAGGAAAGATGAGGGCAATTTTTGGGAAAAGGGTATTTTTTGCCAATGCAGTGTTGGGAGTAGCGTCGATTTCCCCCCTTTCATAGGTGGAGCCGAGATGGCAAATCCCCTTTTCATGGGATAGGGCAAGATACCCCTTGCAAATCGAGCTTTTTTCAGGCAGAAGCGTCGATTCAGGCACTTTACAGGTAAGAGCCTGTCCCTTTGTTAAAGAGTAGCGCAAAGCCTCAAGTTCGGCAAATTTGCCAATCCCACCCCCTGCTGCGATGATGATGTGGTCAAACTCTTTTAGGGATTGCAAATCGACAATTTCTTGGGTAACTAGTTGCCCCCCTTTTGCAGCGATCGCTTGAAACAACCCCTTGAGATAATTGGGGCAATCAAGCGTCATCCCCGATTCAATGAAGAAGAGACGCTCTCCAATAGATTTAACGTCTTTAAACTTTTCACAATGAGATAGAAAGAGTCGATTTTGCTCCTGGTTGACCACATGGCGGATAATTCCCTCTCGATTGGCAACTTTTATCCGCATAACACTTTCAGCAGCAGCCACTAACTGTTTGGCTGCAGCCATCCCCTCCGACGCAAGTAGGCTGCGCTTACCTTCCTCTCCGACATAAGGGTGAAGAAGTCCAGCAGCAACTCCTGAAGCCCCTCCCCCAACTCCCTTGGAATCAAAAATAACGACCTGACAAGGTGCTAGTGAAAGAAGGTGCCATGCCACGCTAAGTCCCGAAAACCCCGCTCCAATGATTGCAACCCGCATTTTTTTAAGCATGGGATGAGGTATTGGTTTTTTTCAGTAAAAGGACGTGGACCTCAGCACTAAAGTTGAAAAAGAAAATCACCGCTGGGGCAAGCAGCGCGCTAAAGGGAAGCACAATGAAGAACCACTCCATCCCAATTGCCACGGGATTTTCAGCTGCGACATAGCTCTTACCAGTCACAATAGCTGCAATCGACATCAAGATGGCAACTAAAGTTAAGGGAAGAAGCCCAATGAGCATCAATGCAAGGTTTGAAAATGGACTCGATCTCAGCCTCTTCCAAGCTGTTTGCAACATTTCAACCAGATCTGACGATCTAAAAGATAGCAATGGGGTAACGACAAATAGCACAAGTATGCTGATCAAGCTTAAAACAAAAGATCCTAGCAACAAAAGGAATGGCCCAAACGACAAAATCACCCCGAGCGCATCCCCAATACCTGGAATCTCTTTGAGCAAATAGAAGATCCCCAATAGGGTCCATAGAAGAAGATAAACCAAAATCATCGGGACTGCCATATAAGCGACCTCAACAATTAGTCCCTTTGAATCGTTTAAAATTTTTTGGTAGCTTACAGGAAACCCTTTAACCTCATGATGATAGATGCGGGTTAAAACAATCCCTGCAGCCAGAAGAATGGCAGCATTAAAGAAAATTGGCAAAAAAGTCATGCTGATGCTAAACCAATCATTAGCTCTGTTCCCCAGTGTCCGAAAACAGACGATGATCAATCCACAGAAAATGAGAACTGCAGCTGTTAAAAGCAGCTTTCTTTTTGAAAAAGTAAATTTAAGCGCGCGATTGAAAATGTATTCCACCTCTTTCCAGGTCATAAAATCCCCACTCCATTGCCATCAAAAGAGGATTTTAGCAGAGTTGCATGCAGATGTCTAGAAATCGAAGCGCAATCCCACAGTAAGACCTTGGAAACTCAAATCATCTTTAGTCGATTGAAATGCACCTGGATTGTTTCCTAGGAAGTTAAACAACTGACTCTGATCAAAGAACAAATCAAATTCCCACCCCATCTTAAACCCTAGATGGTAACGATCTTTTGAAAACATGTAGTCCCATTGTAGCCCCAAAGCTAAATCTGCAGTCACAACGACGTTATCGCTATCACGCTCTACGCTCATCAGATTAGTACCTGCGCGATTTTCATGCTCATGAACATCAAAATCCCCTGAGAGCAAAGAAAACGACCCATTGCCGTAAATGCCAATCCCCTTTCCCAAACCCCAAAGCGTGTTACCCCCCATGCGAATACCCACTCCCCAGAAATCGTTGTCCAAATAGACCTTATCTTCACCAAAGGGAGCCACAGTTCCTCCTTTATACTCAACATGGTAATCCTGGTCGATCACCAGTCCCCGAACACCGATAAAGGGACGGATCGTAAGCCATTTTCCCACGTTACAAGTTCTGCCTAATTCCACATCTGCCATATTTAAGTTCATATGCCAGTGCGCTTTAGCAGAATCGGCAAAAAATGGATTGATAGGAGTTGCACCAAAATTTGTCGCAAAGACGGGGAAAACAACAGTGTCGGATCCCCCCGCATGCCCCTGCCCTTTTCCATGAACATAAGTGTAGTTCACAAAAAGATCCCATTTATCATGAGGAAGTCTATACCCTAAACCCAGTCGAAAACCAAACTCCCAGTCAAAATGAAGGTTTTTCACATGCCCGTCGTCAATTGTAGTAGAACTTTTACTTGTAGTCCCATAGCTCATAGAACCAATATTGGACTGCCAGAAAAGCATTTCACCATTTAACCATAAATCATAGCTATTTTTAAGGTTATTAGGGTTGAACATGGGCCATTGTTTTTTCTGGTGCTTCATTTCGGGTTGGGAGGTTGAAGGTGTTGTTTGGGCATCACCTAGGAGATTAGAAGATTGTCCCGAGGGTCCAGGATAGGATTTTGTAGGATCTAGAGTGATTGCCGATAGGGGCTCGACTATCGATACCATCCATAACGAAGCAGCTAAAAGGCCCGACTCTTTATTTAACAAACCCATGCGACACCTAATTATATTAATTAATAAACATCTAATTATCTTTAGAATAGTTTTAAATAATTAAAGTGTCAATTAAATTAATTAAAATAACTTGATAAAAACTGAACTAGACAGAGTCTCGTCTTTTGAAGAGATACTTGGGACGGATGATGGGAGTACCTTTACCCCCCCTTGCCTCACAGCGCTCATAAACGATCTGAATCGCAATCCCCACAGAGCGTGCAAGCCCAAAGAGGACGGTATAGTATTCAGGGTAGCTAAACCCAGCTGCTGTTAGCATCGTTCCTGAAATCGCATCGACATTGGGATGGGGATCTGTAATTTTGGGATTTTCGCTTAAAACCTTAGTTCCTTCGACACGAAGCAAAAGAGCAATCTTAACTAAAGGGTGATCGGGATAATTCTTTTTAACAAATGCATACTGAACAGCTGCCCGTGGATCTTCCACACGCAGGACGGCGTGGCCAAATCCAAACACAAGCTTATTATTGGCAAGGCGATTGCGGATGAGCGCCTCAACCTCAGCGGAGGTGGCATTTTCACCCACCTCTTCCAACACCTCAAGCACAAACTCCAGACAATCCTGATTGGCCTTTCCATGGCGCGGTCCAGCAAGTGCGCACATTGCAGAACAAATCGATCCGAACATATCCTCCAGACCTGAGGCCACCGCTTTACCTACGAATGTAGATAAATTTCCTCCTCCGTGGTCCAGGTGGAGGATATGAAACAAATTAAATGCCCGCGTCAGCTCTGCCAAATTGCCCCCGGGCACCTTGAGCATAGCTGCAAAGTTTTCCATATATCCTAGATGCGCAACGGGATTAGGTGTTGCCCCCCAACCGGCATGGTGGTTAATCACTGCAGCAACAAGGTGGGGAATTTTTGCAATCAGATTGAGACAATCTTCTTTGTAATCTCCGGTAGCTTCAAACATCCCAAGAATTAAAATTGCTGCACAAAAAAGCTTCATCGGATGCCCTTGACGGGGTAACTTTTGGATAGCTTCAATCACCTCTGTTTTACACACGGCCTTTTTTTTCAGCTCTAAACCAAAAAGCTCTACTTCAGTTGGAGATCCCTCTTTTCCATGGTAGAGCAAATAGATCACTTCAATTGGATCCCAAAAGCTAAGTTCAGCAACCGGCTTTTCCATATAAAAAAGCCCTTTTTGAGAATCGACAAAAGAGGTGGTGCAATAACCGATGGGAAACCCTCGCATGCCCGTTTCAAGCTTATCCTTTGTAATTTGAAATAGTATCTCATCTGACATAAGCTAACTCTTTAGTAAATGTGCGATCATTGTTCTTTCTTCAAGTAGCTCTTTTTCTGTAAGTGCGATCTGAGCTTTTAAATAAGGGTCTAAAGGGAGGTCTTTGACAATTTCAATTTTCCCATTTCCCAATGATCTGCAGGGAAAGGAAAAAATCAACCCCTCCTTAATTCCATAAGGGTTGCCATCAGAGATCAAGCCGACAGAAAACCAATCATTAGGAGGTGTGGGATCGACCAGGGAGACGATCGAATCAATGGCAGCATTAGCAGCAGATGCAGCAGAAGATTTTCCACGGGCAGCGATCACAGTAGCGCCCCTTTTCTGAACCATCGGCACAAACTCTTTTTCACACCAAGGGCGGTCCTTGATAATATCCAGAGCTGGCTTCCCCTGAATCTTAGCATTGACAAAATCGGGAACCTGGGTTGAGGAGTGGTTCCCCCAGATACTTAGGTTGCTCACCTCCTTAACACTCAACTTCGCTTTTGCTGCAAGGAGAGCCTTCCCTCGGTTCTCATCTAACCGCGTCATTGAAAAAAAATGACTTTTTGGGATTTTAGGAGCGTGATGCATAGTGATCAGACAGTTTGTATTACAAGGGTTCCCCACAACAAATACCAAAACATCGGATGCAGCAGAGGTATTGAGTGCCTTCCCCTGCTCGATGAAGATTTTTCCATTTTCACCTAAGAGATCTTTTCTCTCCATCCCTGGACCGCGCGGCTTGGCCCCAATGAGCAGCGCATAATTGATCCCCTCAAAGACTTGATAGGGATCTGAACCCATTTTGATTTCTTGAAGCAGCGGAAAGGCGCAATCCTCAAGCTCCATAACAACGCCTTTTAACGATCCAAGTGTCTCAGGAATTTCTAGTAAATGAAGAGCGATTGGCTGATCTTTCCCTAGCATCTCTCCTGTTGCAATCCTAAAAAGGATGCTATAGGCGATCTGCCCTCCTGCTCCAGTTACGGCAATTCGCTTCACAGGTTTTTGCATGACGCCCCCGCAGCAGTTATTGTAATTATAATTTTATTATATCCTTCAAATAAGATATTAAGCAACAATTTGAAAAAAGAGGGAATTGGTTGCAACAATCCCTTAGGAGTGCTATGATAAACCAAACAATTTTTTAGCTGTCAGATCCTTATGTCAATTCCTGTCGTTGTCATCATGTACACAATCTGGTCTAGCGTTTTTTCGCTTGGCAAAATGACATTGCAGTATTGCCCCCCTCTTTTTTTGACAGGAGCGCGTATGGTAATGGCCGGCCTGCTATTAATTGGGTTTCTGGCTATTTTCAAGCGCTCCTCATTTAAGCTGAACCGCCTTCAAATCTTATCCATCGGCCTCCTGGCCCTCTTTAGCATCTATCTCTCCAACGCATTAGAGTTTTGGGGCTTGCAGTATCTGTCCGCAGCCAAAACCTGCTTCATCTACAGCCTCTCCCCGTTTTTTGCAGCCCTTTTCTCCTATCTGCATTTTAATGAAAAGATGAATAGGCAAAAATGGCTTGGGCTTGGAATCGGTTTTCTGGGCTTTACCCCTGTTTTGCTCACACAAACTGGTTCGGAAGATTTACTCAATGCATTTAGTTTCTTCTCCTGGCCAACCCTTGCAATCATGGGGGCTGCCCTCTGTTCTGTCTATGGATGGGTGATCCTCCGCCTAGTTGTCAAAGACCACTCGATCTCTCCTCTCATGGCCAACGGCGCCAGCATGCTTTTCGGAGGTTTGCTCGCCTTTGGACACTCTTTTTTTGTCGAAGATTGGAACCCAATTCCCGTCTTGCCTGAGAACTTTACCCCCTTCCTTAAGGGAACCCTTCTCATGACACTTGTCTCCAATATCATTTGCTACAACCTCTACGGGATGCTCTTAAAACGCTTTACCGCAACATTTCTCTCCTTCATGGGGTTGTTAAGCCCTATCTTTGCCTCCATTAATGCCCTCATCTTCCTGAAGGAACCCATTTCCTGGACTATCATTCTCTCTACCGGGGTCGTTTCTTTAGGGTTATGGATCATCTACCGGGCAGAGCTCAAACAAGGTTATATCCTCTCCTCCAAAGCCCCTGCTGCGGATAAGGCTTGAAATCTCCCGTTCTACAAAATATTCCCAGCGCTGCAACTATGATCTACAACTGGACTTTAGCCCTTGGAGCAGGGCGATTTTCCCAGATAGCATCCCGCTGCCTGCGGGATGCTATCTAGAAAAATCGCCCTGCTCCAAGGGCTAAAGTTTAGTCCAAGTAAATTTTTAATTTGTTCGGGAATAATAAAAAAACATAGTTGCAATCAATTCTAATTTAAATGCACAATGTAATAGTAAACAAAGCAGTTATACTTTATTAAATTAAAAAGTAAGGTTTATATGAATAAAACAATTTCAAATTCTGAATCATCAATACAATCTTTTAAATATTTAGATTGGAGAGACAGGCCAGAAAACGTAAAAAAACAAATTGATTCTGCATTTAATTCTATTAAATATAATGAATGCTCCCAATGGGGTGTATTTAATGGAAATTCAGACTATGGCATTTTAGGTATTGATGTTTGCGCATTAATTGAAAAAATAATTGTATCTGCGCCCAAAGAAAAAAAAGATTTTTATGTATTAGATATTGGGGCTGGCAACTTTCAGTCATGCGACTACATTGCTAATTGTTTTAAAGACAAGCAAATTCTAGAAGGAAAACGGTTACATGTTTTTGGAATAAGAGGGGAAGGAGGGAGTGATTCAATAGAGGAATCTGGGCATTGCCAAATTTATAAATTGACAGCGTTTAAAGTCGAAAATCTATATGAAGAACTTGCTAAAAGAAATTATCCAAATGAAAATATATTTGATGTAGTAGAAACCAATTGGTGCATGCGTCATTTGTCCGATCCTGTAGGTGCTTTTGTACAAGCATTTGATGCAACCAACCCCGAGGGAGGATTTTTTCTAACAGATGGTTTTTTCTACGGACTCGATGCGAATTCAGCTAATACAGATGCGGCAAATCTATATTTTTATCTTCTTTTATTAAATACAAAAGCCCCTTTTTTGGTACAACATTGGAATGACAATCGATCTCTGGATCGTTGTGTTTTAAAAAGAGCCAATAAAACTCCATGCCAATTAAGCATGTGCTACAAAGATATTCAAATAGAATCAAGGTTTAGAGATTTCTATCAGATCGGCTCTGGTGCGATCACTTTGTTTGAGTCGCACTATGCAAAAAGTCAAGGAAAAATTACCAGTAACGAGAATCGTTGGTTTCAAATGAACGGTAAACATGATAGCAGCCGCTATCTACATGGAGATTTTTCACTATTTAATTGGTTACAAGAAAATAAGCTCATTAATAAAGATGCAGAATGGGTCGATTTCACTTACAAAAGAACAACATCAAACGAAAATAACTGAAAAAAATATTTGATATGAAAAAGCCTCAAGTTACTTGGTTAAGGTACAGGGCCTTTTAATTAAAAATACTTTAGAGGGAATTGCAAAACTCCATTCGTGCCCAAATGCGCGCTTTTGATGGGCCCTGTTCACCTTTAGGGGCAGAATTTCGGCCAAGCGAAAGGGGCCCCAGATGCTCTAGTTTTTGACAAGGGAATACCGCCAGCTATTGCCGAGGAGAAAAATACAGCAGATGGGGCCTTTCGCTTGGCTGAAATTCTCCCCCTAAAGGTGAACAGGGCCCCTGAGAGCAAGCTCATCCTTTTCTAACTTGTTGTTGCACAATATGTTACATCACATCTGTGTTATTATAACTTTTTTATAGTTATATTATTATTTCATGTGATATAATTAAGTAAAAACGAGATAATAAAAGTAATTATAATTATAAAAAGAGGTTTTTATGAACAAGATTGACAGAACAGATGTTACACTACCAGATTACGGAAGTTTCGCATCAATTTTTGAAAACAAAAAAGGGGAGATTGAAAACAAAAAAGGGGAGACGGTAGCAGAACGAACATGGGGCCAATGGTATAAAGAAGCTAGTACAAATGCACTTTTTCGCCACACCTTTGGAAGAATTTCTTGTGCCATACGAGTCCCAATATATGCAGTTGCAACTATGTTCCAACTAATAAAAACTGTTGTTAAGTTACCAATAGCTTTTTTGGCTACTCCGGCTTACTATATTCATAAGGCCATTTGCAAAGATAAAACGAGCAAGCTTCTGAAAGCATTTAAGGCATATTCATTTTGTGGAGTAGCAAAAGATGCAATAACTAGCGCGAGTCTTTTGCATAAAACGTTGACTTCCACCGTTTGTATCCTTGTGGCACCGCCAAAAAAGTACTATACTATTCTTGAAGGATTAAAAGAAGTAGGGGAAGCACTTGGCGGTAAAGTGCATAGGATTTGGAACGAAGAAGAATCTCCAACGCTCAAACAATATTTCGCTATGACTCTCTTGCGAGCAGTTCCTTATTATTCATTAATCACCAACGGCCAGTTTATGGCCAAATGGAAAAGCGATATACTAATTGGAATGATAATCTCAAGTGAATACACAAAAGGTGAAATTGAACACACAAAAGGTAAAATATCGATCGCACTACCAAGCTATATCCAAGCCCTGTAAACAAAAAAAGCCTCAAGTTACTTGCGTAACTTGAGGCGAATGAAAAGCTTGGCAGCGACCTACTCTTCCATACTCTTGAGTACAGTACCATTGGCGATGAAGGGCTTGACTTCTGAGTTCGGTATGGGATCAGGTATTTCCCCTTCTCTATTGCCACCAAGACTAAAATCT